>JAICKD010000597.1 GCA_025928125.1 Ktedonobacterales bacterium | reverse complement strand
TCCGGCTTCGCGGCATGAATGCCGCGGCTAATCGCGCCGCCACTGTACCCTTGGGCCTTTGAGGGCAGCCGCCGAATGGACGGGATTAGCCGCAGGGTTTCAGCCTGCGGCATGGCGCACCCATGTATACGCCATACCTTGGGGAGAATGAGCCATGATCCAGCAACGCGAGCATGGCACACATGGCGACCACGACGCCTATGTCGAGGTTATGCCGTCCGGCATGTGTCGCGCCCAACTGCTCGATCTGCCCGGCTGCTTCGCCATCGGATCGGATGTGTGGGTGGCGGTGTCCCATCTCGAACGGAGCATCCCCGCCTACTACGACTGGCTGCGCTCCCACGATGAAGAGACTCCCATCGTGACGGGGCCGTTTCGCGTGCAGTTGATGGAGACGCAAGAGGTTGCGGGGCCACTGTCGTACCAGGCGGACGCATTCTTCGGGCCGGACAATGACCCCGTGAACAACGAGGACCTCGACTGGCTGCTGGCGCTGCTGGAGTGGGCGCTAGATGATCTGCTTCAGTTGGGCGAGCGCATTCCCCTGGAACAACGCAACCTTCCCACGCGCGAAGGGCCGCCACCCAATGCGCTGCTCCATCAGGTCGCCACAGCGCAGGCGGGTTATCTCGTCATGCTCAACGCGCAACCTGATCCCCACGCCGCAATCACGCTGCCCGACGCGCCGCCGTTAGAGCAGCTTCGTGAGGTGAAGGACGTCAGCCTGCGTCGCCTGCGCAATGTCTCGGAGAACGACCGCGGACGAGTCTTCGAGGTACTAGGGATGCGCTGGTCGCTCCGCAAGATCCTGCGATGCGGTATACTTTCCGCACGCATGTACGCCGAGCCACTGGCCGCCGCCGTGGCGCAATAGACCAAACCTTGCGAGTAAGAGTAAAGCGCATGACCACCATACCCAACACAGTCCACTACCCGGGATACTTGAAGCTGCACGAGACGGGCGAGCTGACCCGGCGCGCCGAGGCGGCATGGGAACTGCTGCGCGGCTGCACCGTCTGCCCGCAGAATTGCCCGATAGACCGCACAGCGGGGCGCTGGGGCGCGTGCCACTCCACCACCGATATCATCGTCGGCTCGTGGAATGTGCATCGGCGCGAGGAGCCGCCCATCAGCGGAACCGGCGGCGCGGGGACCATCTTCTTCGGGGGCTGCCAGGCGCGCTGCTCGTATTGCCAGAACTTCTGGCTCAGCCAGCAGGGCAATGGGCTGCGTGTCGGGCCAGAGCGGCTGGCCGAGATGATGCTCTCGCTCCAGCGCAAGGGCTGCCACAATATCGATCTGGTCACGCCGACGCACTTCGTGCCGCAGCTGCTCAAGGCGCTAGTGATCGCCTCGGACCGAGGGCTGCATATCCCGATGGTCTATAACTGCGCGGGCTACGAGCATCTGCACACCCTCAAGCTGCTGGATGGCGTGATAGACATCTACATGCCTGATGCGAAATACTCCGACAATCGCAACGCGCTCCGCACCTCCAAGATGCACCACTACGTCGAATTCAACCGCGCCGCCTTGAAAGAGATGTATCGTCAGGTGGGCGGGCTGGAGGTGGATGAGCACGGCATCGCGGTGCGCGGGCTGATTGTGCGCCATCTGGTGATGCCCCACGACCATGCGGGCAGCAAGGCGGTGTTGCAGTGGCTCGCCGACGAGCTTGGCCCCGATATCGGCCTCAGCGTTATGGACCAGTATTTCCCCGCCTACAAAGCATTCAACGACCCCGAGTTGAGCCGCCGCCTCACCTGGCGCGAGTATCGCGAGATCGTTGATTTCGTCGAAACGCTCCCCTTCGAGAACCTCTTCCTGCAAGAGGATATCGCCGAACTCGACCCCTCCAACGAGGTATGACCGTAATAGACACGAAGCCAGAACAATCATTCCCAGCGCCATCTGCCTTGCAAATAGGCTTGCTTTACTTTATGATGAGCAGGAATAGCAGTTAATTTGCTTTAGGAGGCCTTCTTGGCTACCTCCCAGGTTGATCTAACCTCGATCAGCCTTCGTTCAGAACTTGTCTTGCGTGGTGGCAATCTTACTGATCCGCGTGCGCAAGAGTCGGCGCGCGCGCAATACCTGCTACCCAATAATCACTATCATGATCTGCAAGTAGGGTTGTCATGTCTCTTTCGCTCAGGCGCCACAATTGATGATCTAGCTCAAGAAGGGTTCTACCGGAATGCAACACTAAGTGTGACGATTGTGCAGCATCTCATCGACGAACTGGCAATCATTGGATGTGCGCCTGTATTATACGTCACACCAACCCTCCAGTATCCCGATCATCATACGCTAGTGTTCTTGCGTGCTGGTGCGTTGGAAGCAACGCTTGCGCAAGATGTCCTTGACGCACTGGCGCGTGCTATGATGGTGGTAAAGAATCCTCATCAGCGCAAGCAATAATACAATGATATAAGAAGGGTGATGCTTAGATGGGTTTTCGAGTAATTACGACAACGCTGTGGCCAGATGAAGAACACCCATTATTTGGCAGAGGCTTCTACGTGGCGCCTGTAGATAAGCTGGCAAACATCATTGAGGGGCAGCAAGTCATCTTACGCGAGGAGCCTGACTTCGAGATCGCTGCCATCATGCATCGAGTAACTGCTCCAAGCGGCGCCGACTGGTGGTTTGGCTCGGAGGTTGAGGGCTCACTCCGCTACCTTGCCGAACCGTCGGATACATCCTCTGTCTCTCGCATTGACACCGAATAATTGTTCGCGGTAGCCTATAGCGCCCACTCTCATTCACTGGACGAGTGGGCGCTAGTTGTGATTCTGTCTACATGCGCGCCGAGTGGCTGTATCCACACATATACCAAACGCTGGCCCGGCAATTGCGCTGGTCGGCAGATGTGCCGCTTGGACGGGGCGTGTTACAATAAAAGGTGGCGTGCCTGCGAGCCGCTTCTGACGCGAGGCGAAGGCGCGGACAG
>JAICKD010000570.1 GCA_025928125.1 Ktedonobacterales bacterium | reverse complement strand
GAGCGCTGGCAGCAGGACGAGCTTGGCGCGGTCAACCGCGATCCCCGCTGGGCAATCGCCTACAAGTTCGCGCCTATCGAGGGCAACACGCGCCTGCTCGATATCGTCGTCACGGTGGGGCGGACCGGCAAAATGACGCCGAACGCCCGCCTGGAGCCGATCCCGCTGGGCGGCGTCACCGTCTCGCGCGCGCAGCTTTTCAATGAGGACGAGATTCGCCGCAAGAACCTGATGATCGGCGATATTGTGGTGGTCCAGCGTCACGGCGATGTCATCCCCGGCATCGTCAAGCCGCTGGTGGAGCTGCGCGACGGCAGCGAGAAGCCATGGACGTTTCCGACGACCTGCCCGGTCTGCGGCTCTCCGGTTTTCCGAGCCGACGGCGAGGCCGACAACTATTGCACCAACACCGATTGCCCGGCGCAACGTACCGAGCGCATCATCCACTTTTCGGCGGTGATGGATATCCGCGGCCTGGGCGACGTCATCGCGGAACGGCTGGTCGAGCAACATCTGGTAACCGATGTCGCGGACCTCTACTCGCTGACCGAGGAGCAGGTGCTGACGCTGCCGGGATTCCAGCATAAGAGCGCCACCAATCTGCTTAATTCCATCGCCGCCAGCCGCGCGCGCCCATTCGCGGATGTACTCAACGCCATCGGCATCCGCTATGTTGGCTACAAGGCCGCCGAGACGCTCGCCGAGGGGCTGCGCTCGATGGACGCGCTGCTCGATGCCTCCCAGGAACAGATCGCCGCGCTGCCGGGCATTGGCGACAAGATTGCCGAGAGCGTCTACAATTGGGCGCAGCTGCCGACGAATCGCGAGTTTGCCGCGAGGCTGAAGGCGGCGGGTCTGACGCTAACGGTTCCCGATGGAGATAGCACGGACCAGGATACGGCGAACCGCCCATTTGCTGGCGAGACATTCCTGCTGACCGGCTCGCTGGAGCATCTGACGCGCGGCCAGGCGGAGCAGGCTATCACCGCGCTTGGCGGCAAGATCGCCAGCGGTGTCAGCAAGTCGCTGAGCCACCTGGTTGTTGGTGAGGCGGCGGGCAGCAAACTGGCGAAGGCGGAGAAGCTGGGCGTGCCAATCCACGACGAGGCGTGGCTGATCGAGCGCCTGCGCGAGCATGACGCCATGCCCGGCGAGCGCCAGCGCCTGACCTGAGCGATCCGGCAACCAGGTGTTTCCTCCCTCTTCTCTCATAGCATATACTGAATGAAGGCTATATCTATCGAGGGAAGGGCAATAACCATGGGGACGCTGCAACCACAGACCTTCGCGGCGTTGCTCAGGCGTTACCGGCGAGCAACTGGATTGACGCAGGCGGAACTGGCCGAACGCGCTGGACTCAGCCCGGAAGCCATCAGCGCGCTCGAACGGGGCGTCAACCGTACCCCTCGACGCGAGACGGTTGACCTGCTGGCCGAGGCGCTCGGCCTCGATGAACAGGACCGCGCGCGGTTCGAGCAATCCGCCCGCCACCGGAGCGCGCCGCTTGTCGCGCAACCAGTCACCCTGGAGCCAGCGCACGCGGGCGTCCTACTGGTTGGCCGGACAGCCGAGCTTGCCCTGATCGAACGCCTGCTATCGGACCATCTTCCGCCAGCGCTCATTTTTGAGGGTGAGCCGGGCATCGGCAAAACGCGGCTACTTCACGATGCCGCCTCCCTGGCGGCGGGGACAGGCTGGGCTGTCCTGATGGGACGCTGTCCGCAGGGCAGCTATCAGGACCCCTATGCGCCGCTGCTGAACATGATCGAGCGCGACATCGCACGACGCTCGCCCGCCGACCTGAAGACCGCGTTGCAAGGTTGCGGCTGGCTGGTGCGCCTGCTGCCCGAACTGGCCGAGCGCGATACTGTCCAACTGCCGCCATGGCCGTTGACACCAGAGCAAGAGCGGCGGCTGATGTTCGCGGCGGTGGCGCGCTACTTGGCCAATATCGCAGGCACGGCAGGCACGCTGCTGATCTTCGACGACCTGCAATGGGCTGGCTCCGACGCCTGCGATCTGCTGGAAGCGCTCGCCCGCGGCTCAACCACGACGCCTTTGCGCATGATTGGCGCGTACCGCAATAGCGATATTTCTACTGCAAGCCCGCTCGCCCAGACAATTATCCACCTCGAACACGAGGGACTCCTCCATCAGCATGCGCTCAGCCCATTCACTGAGGACGAATCTGTCACGCTGCTGCGGCAACTGCTGCCCGGCGGCGACACGATCAGCGAAGAGGTACAGAAACACGTCACGCAACAATGCGGCGGTATTCCGTTCTACCTCGTCGGCTGGGCGCAGGCGCTCGCAAGTGGAACGTTGCCATCGGGACAGGTTGACGCGCTCCCCTCGGACGTGATGCAGAGTATTCGTCGGCGTATCGCCATGCAATCCGAGGTCGCAGGCGAGGCTATGCAGACGCTCGCGGTGGCAGGCGGCACAGCATCCCTACGATTGCTGCGCGATGTGCTGCTTGCGGGCGGGCGGAGCGAGGATGAAGTGGTCACCGCGCTGGAGACGTGCGTGCGGGCGAGGCTGCTGGACGAAACGAGCGACGCTGCGTACCAGTTCGCCAACGATGTCATCCGCGATGTGGTGGCGCATGATCTGAGCGCGGCCCGCCGCACGGCGCTCCACCGTCGCATCGCTACGGCGCTCGAACACGAGCCGGGCGAGACATCAGCCGAGATGCTGGCCTTCCACTACCTCCGGGCCGATGAGCCGACGAAGGCAGTCACCTATCTGGAACGCGCTGGTGATCGCGCCGTCGCGATGCAGGCGTACGCCGCCGCCGAGGCCACCTATGGAGAACTAGTCGAGCGGCTGGATCATCTTGGACGTCCGCTCGACGCCGCCCATGCACGTGAGAAGTGGGGCAGGGTGCTCCGCGCCATGGCACGCTACGATCAATCGCTAACGGCCTTCGAGCGCGCCTTCGACGTATATCACAAGGAAGCTAACATCGAGGCTCAGGCGCGCGTCCTGACCCAGATTGGCCAGGTCTACGCCGACCGAGGATCCGCCCGCGAGGGGTTGCAGCGGCTGGCTCCCGCGCTCGCGCCAGATGCGGCTCGCGGCGTCTCGCCCCAGACGCTGGCGGCGCTACACG
>JAICKD010000402.1 GCA_025928125.1 Ktedonobacterales bacterium | reverse complement strand
TGGTCCAGTTGCTGGCGTTCGGCGCGCTTGGAGGAGGAATCTGGCTGCTTGCGCATGTGCCTTCAACCGCGCGAGTACGCTCGAACGATCCCATGTATCCGCTGACGGCACGCGGCGCCGCCCCCATGCGGGAACGCCCGGCTAGGTGGCCAAATCGCGTCGGAGTGGCGGTCGTCTGGGCGCTGCTGGCTCTGGCAATCGCGGGCTTCGCGATTGCCGCGTTTGACACCGATCAGGAGGGCGCCATACCAATTGGTATGGCCATTGTCAGTCTTGCGGGAGCATCACTCGCCGTCTATGGCCTCTGCATTGCGCTGGGACGGCTGGAGCCACCAGCAATCCACTGGGTGCGGACACCTGCCATCGCAAGCTGGTTTCCTCGGGGAGGATCGGTCATGCTGATGGGCCTGACCATGCTGGCGTGGGCGCTGCTCATCGCTGCGGAGGACCGTCTCATCTGGGGAGCGATTGGCCTTGTGGCGCTCCTGCTGGCTATTCTGCTGGTTACGCCATTGTTTCGGCAGTTGCCCACGCGCGGTCGCAGGTAGAGCGTGATTTCGTGTACGCTGATCCGCGAATACATGAAAATAAGCCGACCCCTGAAGAAGCAGGAGCCGGCTCGTATGGTAAAGGCGATTAGATATCGAGGTTCTTGACGGTCTTGGCGTGGGCCTCGATGTAGCGCTTGCGCGGCATGACATCATCACCCATAAACATGGAGAAAATCTCGTCAGCCTTGATCGCATCCTCGATGGTGACCTGCAGAATCGTCCGCGTGGCGGGGTTCATCGTCGTCTCCCACAGTTCCTCCGGGTCCATCTCGCCGAGACCTTTGTAGCGGCTGACCGTTGGGTTCTTGCCCGCTGGCAGCCGAGCCAGCAGCTCATTCAGCTCCTGGTCGCTGTAGACGTAGCTGCGCTGCTTGCCGAGCTGTACGCGATACAGGGGCGGTTGCGCGATATAGAGATGGCCGTTGGTGATCAATTGCTCCATGTGGCGGAAGAAGAATGTCAGCAGCAGCGTGCGAATGTGGCTGCCGTCCACGTCGGCGTCGGTCATCAGAATAATGCGCCAGTAGCGCAGGCGGTCGGTCGAGAATGTCTCGCCGATTCCGGTGCCGAGCGCCGTGACGATGTTTTTGATTTGCTCACTGGCCAGCATCTTATCCAGCCGGGCGCGCTCCACGTTGAGAATCTTGCCGCGCAACGGGAGAATCGCCTGGAAGTGCCGGTCACGCCCTTGTTTGGCGCTCCCACCTGCGCTATCACCCTCAACCAGGTACAATTCGCAGCGCTGTGGAACACGCTCAGAACAATCGGCCAGTTTGCCGGGTAACGTCGTATCCAGGGCATCTTTGCGGCGCACCAACTCGCGGGCGCGGCGGGCGGCGTCGCGGGCGCGCGCGGAGTTCAGACACTTCTCGATGATGCGCTTGCCCTCGGCAGGCGTCTCCTCCAGGTACTTGGCCAGCGCCTCGGAGAGAACGAGATCAACCTGGTTGCGCACATCGGCGTTGTTGAGTTTGCCCTTCGTCTGACCCTCGAACTGCGCCTCGGGCAGCTTCACGCTGATGGCAGCGGTTAGCCCCTCACGCACATCATCACCGGTCAGATTCGAGTCGGCCTCTTTGATCTGTCCAGTCTTGCGGCCATACTCATTGAGGGTACGGGTGAGCGCCGTGCGGAATCCGGTGACGTGCGACCCGCCATCGACCGTGTTGATGCCATTGGCGAATGAGAAGAGCGTCTCGCTATAGCCGTCGTTATACTGAATCGCGACCTCGATCAGCGACTTATCCACCTTCCGCTCAACGTAGACCGGGCGTGCCATGACGACGTTGCGATTCTTATTCAGGTGGCGCACAAACGAGCGCAGACCACCATCGAAGTAGAAGGTAAGCTCCTGCTCTTTGTCTTCGCGCTCGTCAATGATCTTGATCGTCACACCGCGATTGAGATAGGCCATCTCACGCAGGCGCTGCGCCAGCGTATCGAACTGGAAGTCGCCGGTCTCCATGATGGTCAGATCGGGCTTGAATGTCGTCCTGGTGCCGGTGCCGACGGCTGTACCCGCCACCTGCACGGGCGTCAGCGGCTTGCCACGGCGGTATTCCTGGACATGCAGCTTCTTATCGCGTTTGACCTCAACCTTGCAATATTCCGAGAGCGCGTTGACGGCGGATACGCCGACACCATGCAGGCCACTGGAGCCTTGCTTGTAGCCGTCGCCGCCGAATTTGCCGCCCGCATGGAGCGTCGTCATGACAATTTCGAGTGTAGACTGCTTGGGGCGCTTGGGATGAGGCTCAACGGGAATACCCTTCCCGTTGTCCTCGACGGTGACTGACCCATCGTCATTGATGGTAATCAGAATCATATCGCACCGGCCAGCCATCGCCTCATCAATGCTGTTATCGACGACTTCGGTGACAAGATGGTGCAATCCCCGGATATCGGTGCTGCCGATATACATGCCGGGACGCTTCCGGACCGGCTCAAGTCCTTCGAGAATCTCGATATCTTTAGCGGAATATTCGTCTGTTTGTGCGACAATCGCCATATGTTTAGTCCGTTCCTCCTCGGTATGCGTCTCGCCATCTGACATGGTCCAGAGCTACCTGTCTTTTCTCTACATAAAGCATTCAAAGCTTCCTGATGCCGGGCAGAGCCGACCAGCGACAGTGTGTTCCGGTGGCGGGTCAAGATCGCGACAACGCGGAGCGGTTGTGGTTGTGAGGGTGGTAATGAGAGGTAGTTGCGGGCCAAATACCTTGGGTAAAATGGTTGATGAATTCACGACTGCAACACTCTCCATCCGTATGTACTCCACTTGATAATTCTATCACATTTCAGGGCTTTCCGAAAGGTCACTAGTACCCTTGATTGCCCATAAAATACCGGATTGACGCTTTGCGCCTGTCTGGTAGTTGTGGTAGTAAGATGTACTCACCTAGTAGTTCTTCAGCGGGCAACAAGAAACGGTGATGCGGGCCAAGCGGCGCTTCATCACCGTGCGGTAGCTTGTGTGCGGGTTCGCGCTTATGGCGCGCTCAACTGGAGCAACAATTCATCTGGCTGAGTGACTGGCTGACGGCAGACGAACCCACGGCAGACATAGGCCGTGGGCTGATCGTCCACTAGAGGGCGGTTTGCCAGCAATGGCACAACCGCCTGGGTCTCCGCATCGCCGGAGGCCGCCTGTGCCAGCACCATGCGCGGACGGTAGGCGTGACGCGCGACGTTGAGCAAGGTGCGTGTTCCCTCGGCATCCGTTTCGCCCACAATCGCCACCTCATCCATTGGGCCGACAAAGTCATCCAGCGCGCAAAGTAGATGCCCGAAGGCCAGCGGCTGTTTGAGCATGTCGGGGACAAGTGGCGCCAGCACGCGCGCGGCATAGTCGCGATATCTGTCCTCGCCTGTGAATGCCGCCAGTCGTAGCAGCGCCTCCGCCATCAGGCTCATACCAGATGGGGTAGCGTTGTCGGTCAGTTCGCGCGGACGGCCAATCAAGTGCTCGTGATCGGATGCGGTGTCGAAGAACGTCTCGACTTTGTCATCCCAGAAGCGGGTCAAAGCTTCATCGACGAGTGTTCTTGCCTCGCTGAAGAACGAAACAGTGCCGGTCGTTTCGTAGGTGGAAAGCAGCGCATTGGCGAAGGCGGCATAGTCTTCGAGGTAGGCCGGAATTCGCGCGTGGCCGTTGCGCCAACTTCGCAGCAGGCCGCTTTCGGTGCGCAAGGTTCCGAGCAGAAACTGGGCATTGGCGACCGCGGCCTCGCGATAGTCCTGCCGGTCGAGGATGCGACCAGCTTCGGCAAATGCCCGCTGCATCAGACCATTCCAGGCGGTGAGCACCTTATCATCACGCGCGGGCGCCACACGCTGACTGCGCGCCTCATAGAGCTGAGCGCGAGAGCGAGCGATGGTATCTCCCACCTCGTCTTCTTCAAGACTCAGTTCCGCAGCTACCTCAGTGGGAGTGTTCGCGCGATGCAGAATATTGCGCCCCTCGAAGTTGCCACTCTCAGTAATTCCCCACAACTTTTCGATAATCTTAGCGTCAGCATCGCCCAAGGCCTCATGGATTTCGGCGGGAGTCCAGACGTAAAACTTGCCCTCAACGCCTTCGCTATCGGCATCCTGGGTAGA
>JAICKD010000071.1 GCA_025928125.1 Ktedonobacterales bacterium | reverse complement strand
GCCGCGACGGGCTTGCTGCCCTGGTCCAGCCGCCGCAGCCGCGCGGTGATGATCTCACCGAAGCTAATCAGCGCCAGGCCGAGCAACAGATGGACGATCCTGATCAGCTCGACTACCACGCGCGTCGCGCCCGACATCAGCGATGTCTGGGCCATGCCGAAGCCGATCACCACCAGACCCAGCACGAACGCGCCAATCACCAGCCCGACGCCCACGCCTTTCTGCATGGCGATGGCGGCTAGCACCCAGAGCGCCAGCACCACCAGCAGGCCAAGCGTCATATGCTCCTGCACCAACCCCAGCGCATTGCCCGTCCAAAAGAGCAGGCCGAGCACAATCATTATCAAGCCACCCAGGCGCACCACCCAGGACGCGATCTTCGCAGCCATTGCGCGATCCCCTTTCGAGAGAAACTACCCGACAATTTATTTGCGTGAGGCGACTGTAGCAGCCTCTTGCGCGGATTGCAACGTCTCAGGCTCGTCCGCGTGTATCGGCGAGCGGCTCGCAATGTGTGGCAGGGCCACCAGCATCGCCAGCAAGACCAGCCCGGCGCCCACGAAGAACGGCAGCCCGATGCCAATGCCAAAGAGCCAGCCCGCCAGCATCGGCCCGACCATCCGGCCCAGGCCCGCCATCCCCTGCGAGAGGCCGAGGATCTCGCCCTGCGCCTCCGCGGGCGTCGCCAGCGAGAGCAGCGCGTTGTTGGTCGGCGTCACCGCGCCGTCGCCGATGCTCAGCAGGCCCAGCGCCAGCAGCAGTATACCCAGCGTGACACCAAAGGGCAGCAGCGCCAGACCAACGGCCAGCAACGCCAGCCCGGCGATCTGGACGCCGCGCTCGCCGAAGCGCTTCACGAGCCGCCCCACCAGGCCGCCCTGCATGATCACAATGAGCACGCCGACGTAGGTGAAGATGTAGCCGTTTTGTGTGGCCTTCCAGCCAAAGACATCTTGCGAGAAGAGCGGGAAGACCGCCTCCATCGCCGTGAACGCCAGCGTGAAGAGCACAGTGACGACGATCAGCCGTACGATGGCGGGATTCTGGCGGGCGCGCTTCCATCCCGCGACGAATGCGAACGGACTGAGCGGCTCGGCACGCGTGTTGCTTGGCGCGCGCGTCTCGGGCATGAAGAGCAGCACCAGCAGCGCATTCGCCAGCGCCACGACGAGCGCCGCCCAGAAGGGAACCGTGCTGCCGAAGCCCGCCAGGATGCCGCCGAGCGCCGGGCCGACGACGAAGCCCAGGCCAATCGCCGCGCCAACCATCCCCATGCCGCGCGCGCGATCCTTCGGCGCGGTGACATCCGCCACAACCGCCTGCGCCGAGCCGATGTTCGACGCGCCCAGCCCGCCGATAAAGCGCGCCGCCAGCAAGAGCGGCAGCGTGCCTGCCAGCGCCGTCAGCGCGAAGCCGAGCGCCTCGATCAGCAGCGAGACGAGAATGACCGGACGCCGCCCGAAACGGTCGGAGAGCGCGCCGAGGACGGGCGTAAAGAGAAATTGCGCCAGCGCATAGACGGTGAGAATCAGGCCGACCTCGAAGGGATTGGCGCCGAGCTTTTCCGCCCAGAAGGGCAACAGCGGCAGAATCAGGCCAAAGCCAGTAATGTCGACCAGGACGACCAGCGCCACCATCAGGATGGCGTTGCGCGCGCGTTTCTTCTCTGCGGCGTCCGGCCCTTCTGGCTGATCGGGCGCACCTGGCATTTGCGTGCTCATGTGATATCCTTCAAACAGAGGTGTATTTGACCTTGATTAGTCAGATTTGACTATCTTGTTATGATTGTAGTCCCGGA
Source organism: Ktedonobacterales bacterium (assembly GCA_025928125.1). Classification (GTDB taxonomy): domain Bacteria; phylum Chloroflexota; class Ktedonobacteria; order Ktedonobacterales; family JADMIN01; genus DAHUXT01. The sequence goes on along the minus strand of JAICKD010000071.1, from coordinate 7,694 downwards.
CGGCAGAATAGTCAAGTGTGACTAATTGGCGCGGGTTCTCTATTGGGGATACGTTTCCGGTATCAAGCGATGAGGGAGTGTGGGCGATGGATGAGCGGGCATTGCTGCTGCTCGGCATGTTGCGGGCGCAGAGCCAGCACGGCTACCAGATCAACGAATTCATCGAACGGAACCTCAGCCGCGTCACTGATATGAAGAAGCCGACCGCCTACGCGATCCTGGACCGCCTCGCGCGTGACGGATATGTGCGGGTGCATAGCGAGCAGGAGGGCAACCGCCCGCCGCGCAAGGTCTATTCGATCACCGAGCAGGGCGAGCGGGCCTTCGAGGAGCTGCTGCGCAAGACGCTGGCGCGCGCGGACCGCTTCTTCGCGCCCGGCGATATCGGCCTGATGTTCCTCACGCAGCTTCCTCGCCCCGAGGCAATCGCTCTGCTGGAGCAGCGGCTGGCCGACCTGGACCAGCAGCGGGCATCCTACGAGCGCGCGCCGCGCCACGACTATGACCTGGGCGCGCGGCTGGCCATCGAGCGCATCCTGCTGCACCTGGAGACTGAGCGCGGCTGGCTGACCGACGCCATCACGATGCTCCGCGAGACGCCCGAGACCGAGAAAAAGAGCGTTCACGCCCGGCAGCAGGACGCATAATCGCCATCCCAGTCGCGCGGGACAGTTGAGCCAGGCGGGCATCTGTGGTAGCCTGATGGGGCGGCATGACACCAACATCGCGGCTGGAGGCCGCTTCTTTTATGGGTACATTTCACGAGGTGGCGCGACTGGAGGATATTGCGCCGGGCGAGCTACTGCGGGTGGAGGTCGGCATACATCTCGTCTGCCTGGCGAACGTCGATGGCGTCATCTATGCCGTGGATGACGACTGCACGCATACCGGCGGCCCGCTGGACGAGGGCGAGCTTGACGGCTGCGTGCTCACCTGCCCAATTCACCTGGCGCGCTTCGACGTGCGCGATGGCGAGGTGGTGCGCGGGCCAGCGCGCGAGCCGCTCCGCACCTATCCGGTGCGTATCGAAGACGGCCGCATCTTCGTCGCCGACCCTGACGAGGACGAATAGCTATAATTCTGCCGGGCATCGTGGCCTGGCTTACCGAGGAGGCTGTGCGTGAACGGTTCGTCGCATGTGGTCTTTGGCGTCGCGGGCGCGGTGGCGGCTGACAGTATTTTCCATCTCTCGGGTCCAGCCATCTTCGGCGGCTCGACCGCCGTCTCCGGCGCGCTGGTCGCGCAGAAGGCCATCTTCTACGGCTTCGCGGCGCTGGGCGCACTCACGCCAGACATTGACAACGCGCGCAGCACGCTCGGCAAACGCCTCGGCCCGATCAGCAAGGGCATCCAGCATATTGCCGGACATAGGCGGTTCTTCCATAGCATCATTGGGCTGGTAGTGGTCGCCGCAATTATCTATGGCGCGCAGCGTGGCATCGGCCTGGCGCTGGAACAGACCGGAGCGGATAGCGCCACACGCCACCTCGGCGACGCGCTCACCGGCGTCGTACCCGGCTTCAATGTGGCGCAAGGGCTGGGCGTGGCATTCGTCGGCCTGCTAGTCGGCTACTTTCTGCATCTCGTCGCCGATAGTCTGACCACCGGCGGCGTGCCGTGGCTCTGGCCCTCGCATGCGCGCTTCGGCTTCCCGCCAAACTACAAGTGGCGCTTCAAGTCTGGCACGTGGGTCGAAAAAGTGGTCGTGGTCATCGTCTCGCTGGCGGTGATCGTCTGGTGCGTCTATCGCTGGCGGCAGGGGTATCCCGTGATCTAGCGCTTGCCTGAATCACATAAACTCCTCTTCCACTATTGCGCCAATCCAGCGGAATATCTGACTGGGATTTCCCTGCTGTGCGCGATAGACTGTTGAGAAGGAGCGCTAACTATGTCTGCTACACTGAAAACGAGCGCCACCGATGACCTGCTGAGCATTCCCGGCGTTGGCAAGAGCATTGCGGGTGATCTGCGCGACCTGGGTATTGCGCGGGTGGCTGATTTGCGCCAGGCCGACCCGGAGGCGCTCTACGACCACCTGTGCGCGCTCCGTGGCGCCCATATCGATCGCTGCGTGCTCTATACCTTCCGCTGCGCCGTCTACTTCGCCAGCGAGGAGCAGCATGATCCTGAGTTGCTGAAGTGGTGGAACTGGAAAGATCGCACGCGCTGAAACGAAAGGCTTTCCCTTATGGCAGACGATAGCGCGCCCCAACACTGGTCGGAGGACAACTCCGCCCTCTTCCTGACGCTCGACGACGTGGCCGTGCCGATGCGCGAGCAGCAGATTGCGACGCTCTGCGCGCTGATCCCCGCCCGACCCGACGAAGCCTTCACCGCCGTCGAGCTTGGCGCGGGCGGCGGACTGCTGGCGCGCGCCGTGCTGGACGCCTATCCCAACTGCCACTATCACGCGCTCGATGGCTCGGAGACGATGCGGGCGGAGCTGCGCGAAAAGCTGGCTCCCTACGGCGACCGCGTAACCATTGGCGCGTTCGAGTTGGCCGAGAGCGCTTGGCGTGAGGCGCTGCCCTCACCGCTGCGTTGCGTGCTCTCGTCGCTAGTGGTCCATCACCTGACGCACGAGGGCAAACAGCAGATGTTCGCCGATGTGGCGGGAGGGCTGGAGCCGGGAGGCGCGCTGCTATTGGCTGACCTGATCGCGCCCGCCACTGATCGCGTGCGACTGCTCTTCGCTGAGCAGTGGAACACCGCCGCGCAGGTCCAGAGCCAGGTGCTTGCGGGCGACCTGAGCCTGTATCAGCAGTTCCAGAACGCCGAGTGGAACTACTACGAGCTGACTGAGGAAGACCCAATAGACCATCCCTCGCCACTGGCCGACCAGCTGCAATGGCTGCGCGCGGCGGGCTTCTCGGTCGCTGACTGCTTCTGGATGCTCGCCGGGCATGCCATCTACGGCGGCTTCCGGTAATCGCTCCCGCTCCGGGAATAGCTGGCACATGGGCAATGTCTGTCCACTCTCAGCAAAGGAGCAGAGGATGATTACCCGTCTCGCCCGCGTCACCATCTACGTCCACGATCAGGATGAGGCTCTGGCCTTCTACACCGAAAAGCTTGGCCTGGAAAAGCGCTCGGATGTCACGTTCGGCCCTGGCGCGCGCTGGCTGACGGTTGCCCCCGGCGGGCAGACCGATTTCGAGATTCTCCTGCAATCGCCGGTACCCGCGATGCACGGTGAGGAATTCGCCCAGAAGATCAGCGAGCGCGTGGGCCAGGGAACGACCTGGGTCTTTTTCACCGATGACTGCCGCGCCGACTATGCGATGCTCACAGGGCGCGGCGTCAGCTTCAGCAGCGAGCCACAGGAGCAGCCCTACGGCGTCGAGGCGGTCTTCCAGGATCTCTACGGCAACTCGTTCAGCCTGCTCCAACCAGCGGCTGTGCCTGAGGCGCCGACGTACTAACCTATTCGCCCTCTCTATCAATGAGGAGAAGCCGCATGAAATTCAGACTGATGAGCGTCTTCGTGGATGACCAGGAGAAGGCGCTGGCGTTTTACACGGATATGCTCGGCTTTGTGAAAAAGCGGGATTTTCCGGTCGGGCAGTTCAAATGGCTGACGGTCGTCTCGCCTGAGGAACCAGGCGGGGTCGAGTTGTTGCTGGAACCGAACGACAATCCAGCGGCCGCAGCCTTTCAGCAGGCGATTTTCCAGCAGGGGATCGCCGCCGCGTCGTTTTTCGTCGAGGACATTCAGGCGGAGTTCGAGCGGATGAAGGGACGCGGCGTGCGGTTCACGATGGAGCCGACAAGCATGGGGCCGACGACGGTCGCCATCTTCGACGATACCTGTGGCAACCTGATCCAACTCGTGCAGGTGTGAGTTGGCTGGCGGCTGAAGCCGCGCCTAAGAGCCTCGCTGTGCTCGGCTGCAAAGCCTGCCTGCGCAGGCTCCTCCTCAATATGACATGGAGAACCGCATGACAAAAGACGAGCTGCTGCGGGCATTTGCGGATGCATATGAGCAGTTGATGGCGACAGCAACCGAGGCGGAGCGACGCGGCGTGACCAACTCGGATGATGGATGGGGGCCGCGCGAGGTCGTCGCCCATCTGGCGGGCTGGGAGATGATGGCGACGGTGCGCGTTCCCGCTGTGGCAGGTGGCATGGCGCCGATTGAGTTCGCGGACGAGGCGCAGAACCAGGTGATGAACGACGCGATCAACGGAGCGTTTGTCGCGCTCGTCGGCGATCAGCCGTTGGAGGCGATCTGTGGCGTGCTGCGCCGGGCATATCGGCAAGATGTCGCGTTTCTCCAGACGCTGGATGAACGGTTCTTTCAGCCGGGTGAGTATGTCTACGAACGAACGTACGGGATCATCGAGCACTGCCAGGAGCATAGCGAGATGCTCATTCCGGCGGCATCGTGATGTACTGGCCGCCCCCTATGGGGGAGGGGAACCAGCAGCCTCGTGAAAGAATCTTGTTAACCCGCCGTCATCGCATAGCGTATAATTTTAAGATTCCCAGAGACACCCGATAGCAAGCGAAAGGACGGCGGTCGCGATGACTCCGCAATCCCAGCAATCTCCACAATCACCGCAGGCAGCGCGGGCGACACAAGAAGACATCCGGCGCGATCTTCAGGCGAGTCTGGAAGCGCGGCGCGAGCTTGGCCCTGGCTACGATGACCAGTTCCTCGATGCGCTGGTCGAGAAGCTCAACCGGCAGGCGCAGCAAACACAGCAGAATCAGGTGGTCAAGAGCGAGAATTCGGAGCATGCGCTGGCACTGGCCATCTGCTCATTGGTCTTTGCTATCCCAATTGTGGCTATCACATCGGCTATTATAGGACCGGTCGGTCTGATCGTCGCCTGCGCCATGATCGTCGGCGTCAATATCGCTTACAACTTCCGACGGTAAAAGCGCCAGCAACAAGTGAAATAGTCCAGGTTCGCGGCATGAATGCCGCGGCTAATCCTCGCTATTTCGGGATCTCCTTATTCACTCGCAGGGACATTTTCGGACCAGGATTAGCCGCAGGGCTTCAGCCTGCGGCATGCCAGAGGGTCGATGAGCCGGTTCCAGAAGTGAAATCGGCTCACGCATAGGCAACGAGGCCGAACGCCTCGGGGCGACGCACGACACGCGCGAATCCGGCGTTGTGCAGTCGGCGCATGACGCCGCTAGTAGTGCGGCTGCCGAAGGGGCTGTTGGGGTCGCCGATGTAGTGGAAGAGACGCCCGCCCCGCGCCAGGACGCGCCGTAGCTCGCGATAAAATTCCTCGGAGTAGAGATGGCCCGCGAGGCTCAGTTGCGGCGGGTCGTGTACGATGCGCGCGAACGAGGCCGCATCGAGTGTCGGTATGATCTCGGCGGCGTCGCCGATGAGCTGCTGGATGTTGGCCCGCTCGAAGAGATCGCGCGACCACGGATTCGCGCGGGCGATCTCCAACCCGGCGGGATCTAGCTCGATAGTGACGACCTCGGCCGCCGTTTCCGCCGCCACAATCGCCGTGTAGCCCAGGCCCGTCGCGGTATCCAGCACGCGGCCCATTATTGGCGCAATTGTCTTCACCTTCGCCAGCGTATCGCGCCAGGGATCGGTATCCTTGATGCGGTGCATCGGCACGCCCGAGACCAGCATCGTCGGCGCGGATTGCGTGGGATAGAGGCTGCGCACCCAGTTGGTCGTCTGCGAAAAGACCCGAATCTCCGCGATCTCGTCGCCGCTCAGGGTGAAGCAGACCGAATTATTCTTCACGATGCGCGCGGCGTCCTCCCAGCGCAAGCGCTCGCCCGTGGGATAGAGGATGCCCTCATCGTCGAGCGTGACGCGCGTCTCCGTGCGGCCCAGGTCGGCTGACGTGGTGGCCGACGTATCACCCGCGTCGCGCGCGCGGAGCAACGGCTCGATCTGCACATGAGAGAGGACGATGGGCATCTTGGGGACTCCGAAAACTACGGACGCCGTCGCCCAAGCGCCGCGACCGCCTTCAGGTCGAAGCGCAGGTTGCGCAGGCCGTTGAGCAGGCGGATGCCCGACTGGCCGCGCTTGCGTAGCTCGGTCTCGCAATAGGCGACGAACGCCGGGAACGGCTCGATGTTGTGGCCGGTGTCGGTGTAGCGCTCCTTGAGGAAGTCGAGGTAGCGCTGCACATTGGTGTTCTTATAAATGCGATAGAACTCGTACTTGAAGAAGTCCATCTCGTGGTCGGTCAGCACGTCCTGGGCATAGAGGTCGCAGACGAGGTCGGAGAAGCTGAGCAGCCGGTCCACGATGTTCTCGTCGGTCGAGCCATGAAACTGCTCGGTATAGACGAAGCGGTTGTACTCGATCATGTAGAGCGCGCTGCGCACCTCGGAGTCGGCGAACATCGTCGAGTACAGCTCCTTGAAGAAGGTCGCCTTCTGCATCCGGTAATTGCTGCGCATCTGACGATAGGTAAGCAAGATTCCTCCTACTGCCGCGAGCAACAGACATGCGCTGATGATCTGGCTGATCGAGATGTCGGTCGTAAAGTTGAGCATTCCTCCCCCTCCACCAAGGAGCCGCAGCAATCAGAAGTATATGCCATGAGTATTGTGAGCAACGCGAGTATAACATAGCTGGCCGCGCCGTGGCGCACGATAATCTCACGCGCCATCTTGCCCATCGGCGGATTCCAGCGTCTCGGCCAGCCAGCGGCACCACTCGGCATAGCCACGCTCGTACTGGATGCCGCGTCGCAGGGTCGCGTAGGAGGAGAACGCCGGGGTGCTGACGCGGCGATTGCGCACATCGGGATGCTGTTCCAGATCGGCGAGCATCGCCTCATAGGTTGCCTGCCGCGCCGTATGCTCGGCTTCCCGCGCGCGAACGATGGGCGCCGCCTCCCACGGCTCGATCAACCAGGAGCAGAAGGTCTTGAGCATCATTTCGTCGCGCTCCGGCGCTGGCCGCACCGGCTGCGCCAGCCACGCCCGCAGAGCGACGTACCCCGCCTCGGTCATCGTGTAGCGCTTTTTATCGGGCCGCTCCGTCTGCCGGATCACCTCGTGGGTGAGCAGTCCCGCGGCCTCCATCCGCGTCAGCTCGGGATAAATCTGACTGTGGCGCGCGGTCCAGAAAAAGTCGGTTGAGCGGCGCATGCGCTGGGCCAGGTCGTAGCCGGTGAGCGGCTCGCGGGCCAGCAGGGCCAGCAGCGCATAGCCCAGTGTCGTCATCACGGCCTTCCCCTCCCTCAACTCCGTCATACATCGAGCCTCAAATGGCTTATATGTAAATTCTGACATATGCATGCCGTCACTACCAACATGTCTCCGATGGAGCAGGATGCAAAGGCAACATAGCAGAGAGGATGGTGGGCGATGCGCGCGGCGTGCAGGTGGTGGGCGAGGTCGACGTTGCTACTGACAGTGGCGATAGCAGTAGCGGGATGTGGCGCGGCTGGAGGCGCGGCTCGTGCGACGCCGACGACGGCTATTCCTACGCTTGCGCAGCCGACGGCCACGCTGGCAGTCCCCTCACACGCCGTCGAGTTCACCACGCCCGACGGCCTGCGCCTGCGTGGAACACTCTACGGCAGCGGCACGGTCGGGGTGGCGCTCGCACATCAGTCCGACGGGACGCAGAACCAATGGAGCGGGTTCGCGCGGCAGCTGGCGGCGCATGGCTATATGGCGCTCACCTTCGACTTCCGTGGCCACAATACATCCGAGGGGCCAGCCGATACCGCCAAAGAGGATATCGATCT
>JAICKD010000742.1 GCA_025928125.1 Ktedonobacterales bacterium | reverse complement strand
GCCGCCAGCCGCTTCGCCTCGCGCTTGCTGCCCATCCGCCGAATCACATCTGCCGAGGGACCGATGAAGATCAGGCCAGCTTCTTCGCAGGCGGCGGCGAAGTCGGCGTTTTCGGCGAGGAAGCCGTAGCTGGGGTGAATCGCGTCGGCCCTGGTGCGACGGGCAGCGGCGATGAGCGCCGGGATGGCGAGGTAGGAGGCGCTGGCCGCGCTCGCGCCGATGTGGACCGCCTCGTCGGCCTCGCGGACATGGCGGGCGGTGGCGTCGGCATCGGAGAAGACGGCGACGGTGGCGATGCCCAACGAGTGGCACGCGCGCATCACGCGGCAGGCGATCTCGCCGCGATTGGCGACCAGCGCTTTGCGTATCAGCCCGGTCGGCGTTGATGCATCCACATTCGCTGGCTCGCGCTGACGGGCGAGCTTCTCGGCGCGTGTCTGTGTCATGCGTCCTCCGCGTCGTCGAAATTTTCGAACTTTTCGATGACCCACGGCGCTGGCTGCTTTTGCAAGAACGCCGTAGCGCCCTGCCGCGCCTCCTCACCGGTCCGCAGCCGTTCGAGCAGCGCAACACGATAGTCGAGAGTGTCGCCGCCAGCCGCGACGGTGAAAAGCAACTCTTTGCAGGCGCGGAGCGCACCGGGCGCGGCCCGCAACACATCGCGCAGCACCGCGCGCACACGGGCATCTAGCTCGAAGTCGGCGCAGTAGTGCTGTATCAACCCCCAGTTGTGCGCGGCGAGATAGTCGAAACGCATGCCGGTCAGCATCAACTCGCGGGTGCGGGTGAAGCCCAGCCGCGCCAGCACGTAGGGCGAGATGAGCGCGGGCGCGAGTCCCAGCTGCGCCTCGGGCAGCCCGAAGCTGGCGCTGTACCCCGCGATGGCGATATCAGAGACGCAGACCAGCCCCAGCCCGCCGCCCAGCGCGGCCCCCTGCACGCGGGTGACGACCACCTGCGGCGCCTGGTTGATGGCCTGTAACAGGGCATCCATCTTCGCCAGCGCGTTCCGCTGCTCCTCTGCCGGGCGTGTCAGATCGCGCAGGTCGCCGCCCGCGCAGAACGTCTTGCCGTTGGCGCAGAGCACTACCACGCGCACCTCACGATAGGCGGGATCATCCCGTAGCGCGGTGAAACAGGCAAGCAACTCCTCGACCATGGCAAAGCTGAGCGCGTTGCGAGCGTCGGGACGGTTGAGCCGGACGCGCGCGACCGGCCCCTTGGCCGCAAGGGTAATGGTCTCGTAGCGTTCCATCTGCGCATCACCTGCCTGTTCTTCATGGCCCAGCGACGGCTGGCGGTTAAAACCGCGCCTAAATGACCTCACTGCGTTCGGCCACAAAGCCTGCCTTCGCAGGCTCCTCAGACTGTGGCCCACCGTGCGCCTGCTAGAGAGCGATTCGCTGAAACCCGCGCAGGCGGGTTTTGTGGCCGCAGGCCATAGAGGCGCGGTTTTACCCGCCCGCATGCGGTATGTCGCCCTCTCCTATGCTATTTCGTATCCTCACGCTGCCTGCTGCGCTCGCTGCTGAAGCCGTCGGGATAGCGCTTGCGCCGCTTGGCGACATTCGCCTCCATCACCTCCTCGACGGTCAGGCCCGCGGTCTCGCAGAGAAAGACGAAGTACCAGAGCACGTCGCCAAGCTCATCGCGGAGCGCGCTCGTCTCCAGCGCGTGTCCCTGGAAGAGGGCTTTCTTGACGTTCTCCGCCACCTCGCCCGACTCGCCACATAGCCCCAGCGCGGCGATCAGCAGCCGCTCGCGTTCGGGCGTCTCCGGGCGCACTGTGCGAAAGACATCCTGACGATACGTTTCAAAATCCATCGGCTGCCTCTCATAGCTCCGAGTAGCCTCACACTGCGTCAACCGGCATATGTAGCACAGCGCCTGCCAGCGACTTGCCGAGCGCATCCAGCCGGAGCGAGCGGGTCGCGCCGCCATCCAGCGCGTCGTAGAGCACGAAATTGAGCGCCTCGATGTTGTCCAGCGCGTAGCGCTCGACCCGCCCGCGCACCAGCGTGTCGAGATGGACGCGCACGCGCTCCGCCGTCAGTTTCTCTTTCAGTTCTATATAAGCGGCAGGCGAGCGCGCGATCACGCTGACGTTGGCGATGTTGCCCTTGTCGCCCGCACGCCCGTAGGCCAGCTCGTAGACGCGGCGGATTGTGGTGTTATCGTTGGGCATGTGCCTCCTCCGCACGATAGCGGGCGGTTGAAATCGCGCCTTGGCCCCCTCCCCAACCCCTC
>JAICKD010000563.1 GCA_025928125.1 Ktedonobacterales bacterium | reverse complement strand
GACTTTTTGCGTTGGCGAGTCGGGCGTAATCAGCGCCGGATAGTCCTCTTCGAGCGCGCGCAGCTCGCGCATGAGCGTATCATACTCCGCGTCGGAGATGAGCGGATTATCGAGGGCATAGTAGGCATGATCCGCAGTGACAATGCGCTCGCGCAACTCATTGATGCGGGCGGCTACCTGTGGGTCGTCGCCTCCGATGTTATCCGCGCTCATCTGACACTTCTCCTGCAACTGGCGTTCAATCCGACCTGCCCGAGTGTATCATATCGGCCCTGAGTGGCTCATGTGGATAGTAGTGGATACCAGATAATTCTCTTGCTCTACCATTCAATCGGTTACTCTGGCAAAACGTTACAAACGCGCTGGCGGGCGCCTCCACGGCCAGTGAAGATTCGCCACGATGCCTATATCAATCTGACTGTGGAAGGTGATACGATGCACGTAAAGCACCGAGGCACACACACGCCTGAATACGTCCGCGGACAGTTATTTTGAACCGAGGAGTCGCATGAGCATCGAGTCGATCAATCCAGCCACGGGCGAGGTCATCGAGACGTTTGATCCGTTTACTGCACAGCAAATTGACGAAACCCTGGCACGCGCGCGCAGGGCCTATCTGCACTGGCGCACGACCTCCTTCGCCGAGCGCAGCACTCTGATGCGGCGAGTCGCCGCCACCTTGCGCGCGCGGAAAGCCGAACTGGCGCGCGTTGCGACGCTCGAGATGGGCAAGACTATCGCCGAGTCTGAGGCTGAGGTCGAGAAGTGCGCCTGGAACTGCGACTATTACGCCGAGAACGCCGAGACATTTCTCACGCCTGAGCGTGTCGCCACGAACGCCGCCGAGAGCTACGTCGAGTTTACGCCGATTGGGGTCGTGCTGGCGATCATGCCGTGGAACTTCCCCTACTGGCAGGTCATCCGCTTTGCCGCGCCCGCCCTCATGGCTGGCAACACCGCTGTGCTGAAGCATGCCTCGAACGTCTCGCGTTGCGCGCTGGAGATCGAGCGTATCTTCCGCGAGGCGGACGCGCCCGAAGGCCTCTTCAGCACGATTCTGGTTCCAGGCGCCGAGGTCGAGCAGATCATCGCCGACCCGCGTGTCGCCGCCGTCACGCTGACGGGCAGCGGCCCCGCTGGCATGGCGGTGGCCGCGGCGGCTGGGCGCGCCATCAAGAAATCGGTGCTGGAGTTGGGCGGCTCGGATGCATTTATTGTGCTGGCCGACGCTGACCTGGACGCCGCCGCCGCGATGGCGGTGCGTTCGCGATTCCAGAACGCCGGGCAGAGCTGCATCGCCGCCAAGCGCTTCATCGTCGAGGAGCCGGTGGCCGACGCCTTCGCCCAGAAGTTCGCCGAGGAGGCCAGCAAGCTGCGCGTGGGCGATCCGCTGGACGCGCAGACACAGATGGGGCCGATGGCGCGCGCCGACCTGCGTGATGGGCTGGTGGATCAGGTCGAGCGCGCGGTGGCGATGGGCGCGCAGGTAATTCTGGGCGGCAAGGCAGATGATGGCGCGGGCGCGTTCTATCCGCCGACCATCGTCACTGGCGTCACGACGGAGATGCCGCTTTTCCGCGAGGAGACGTTTGGCCCGGTGGCGGCGGTGATTCGCGCGCGTGACGCGGAGCACGCGGTGGAGCTGGCCAACGACTCGGAGTTTGGCCTCGGCGGCAACCTCTGGACGAGCGATATCGAACGCGGGCGGCAGCTTGCGCGGCGGCTGGAATCGGGCGCGGTCTTCATCAACGGCATGACCGCCTCCGATCCGCGCCTGCCCTTTGGCGGGGTGAAGCAGAGCGGCTATGGGCGCGAGCTTTCGTCGTTCGGCATCCGCGAGTTCGTGAACATCCAGACGGTCTGGATTGGCCCGGCCGCCGCCAACACGCCGCCTGTCAGCGTCGCTGCCGAGTAAGCTGGGGACTGAAGCTGATACAATTGGACGTATGAGCGTGAAGAAGCGCAGGTTGCTCAGGAAAGTCCCGGTCGCGGATATCGCGCGGCTGGTGCGGCATCCGGGCTACCTGCGCCCTGTTGTCCGCTGGTATGGCAGCATGCTCCGCCAGCGGATTGCGAGGCGTCTGAAACGAGAGACGCCCGCCCAGTTTGCGATGAGGTTCATGAGCACACCCACACCAGACACACCACTCACATCAGCCGATACTGCCACCACTCCGGCAGCCACTCCACCGAAGACGCGCGTGCTGTTGCTCGTCCGCCATGGGCAGTCGACATACAATGTCGAGGGGCGGCTTCCCGGTCAATTGCCCGGCATACCGCTGACCGACGAGGGACGCCGCCAGGCGCATCGTGCGGCTGTCGCGCTGTCAGCTCTGCCGCTGAGCGCGATTATCTCCAGCCCGTTGGAGCGTGCCGCCGAGACAGCGGAGATCATCGCCAGAGGCTGGGGGCTGACGGTTCGCACCGACCCGCGCCTGATGGATACGAACGTCGAGCGCTGGGCAGGGCAGAAGATTGATGAGGTGGCCAAGACCGACCCAGCGTGGAAGCGTTACATCGCCAATCCCGACGAGCCGCCGGAGGGCGCGGAGAGCTTCTCGTCCGTGCAGGCGCGCGTTGTCGCGGTCGCCCGAGAGGCGGTGGCGGACCCGAACAACGGCGACTATATCGTGCTAGTGGCGCATGGCGATGTCGTCAAGCTCATTCTGGCGCAGTACATGAATACGCCGATTCCCGCTGTGCCATTGCTGGCCATTGGCAATGCGTCCATCAGCGGGATAGCGTTCACGGGCGACTCGCCGCCACAGATTCTGGCGACCAACTGGATGCCCGATCCCCGCTGGCTGGTCGCGCCCGCCGCGCCGCCTCCGCCAGCGCCAGAAGCTCCTGAGACGCCGAAATCGGCGGATGGGGGGCAGGAGACCTCGACCAAAGGCTAAATTCGTGCGTACTATGCAGGCATGACATCGCCAACTTCCTGAGCGATTACCGCAAGCGACCAGGACACAGGCAATCCGAGAGAGCGAGTACTGCCAATGTTCGATCCCCGCATTCCCTATCAGCGCCGCATGTGGCATTACGATTCTGACCGGCCACTCTCCGTTGCCCAGTTGATTGCGCTTGGCAGCCTGGATGCCCGTACGGCCGCGCTGCTCTGGCTGCTGGTCGAGCGCCACCAAT
>JAICKD010000739.1 GCA_025928125.1 Ktedonobacterales bacterium | reverse complement strand
TGGACTGCTCGTGCTGTTGGTAGTGCAGGTATGAGTTGTTCGCCACGCGCATCCATGGCGGCACGTCGTCGGGCAGGCCCAGGAGCTTCGCGTTGTTCAGCAGGTCGTCGGGGCAGGCGGCGATTACCTGGAGGAGCTGGGCGAAGACGTCGTCCGCTTCGGCAAGCACATCGTCGGCTGGCCGCGTGCTGCTCTCGGCGGCGACGCGGGCGTTGCGCTCATCCATCCACAGCCCATCGTTCGCGCGCGTAAACGTCCCAGTGTTCATGATCTGCGCCGCGCCATCCACAACCGCCCGCTCGTACCATGTCAGGTGGGCGACCACCTCTTTCACCGACCACGTCCCCTCGACGCCGGGTATTTCCATGCGGTCAGGGCCAACCTGCGCCAGTAGCCCATTCCACTGGACGCGCTCTGTCCGCAGGATGTCCGCCAGCCGTGTCGCGGTCATCGGCCTGCCCTGGGCGAGATGCGCCAGTTCCTTGACCAGATCAGCGCCGCCGTGTCCCAGCGTCAGCGCCCATGCCATGCCTGCCATACTGGCCATGCCAGCCGCGCCCGCTTTGAGCGCGTTTCGCCGCGAGAGTCTCGATGGCTCGCGTGTCTCAGCTTCACCAGCCGCTTCATGCGTGTCCTGCGAATAGTCGGCCATCTGATGCCTCTTTTCTCTCAGGCAAAGAGTACGAAACTAGCCACCATTACCATGCGTTGCCCCTGGGTAAATCCTCTTCCTCATTCCGTCGCCATACCATACTTTCGCACATGCAGAGTCATCTGGTCATGCAGAAAAATCACTGAACCCGGCGGCAGGACAAGGAAGCCCCCAACCCTCTCGACTACTGAGAATATTGGGGGCGCGCGGTGTGTCGTGATGCCAGAGTGTAACCGGCAGACCGCGTTATGGCTTGACCGTGACGGTGGCGCGCATGTTCGGATGAATCGTGCAGGTGAAGGTATATGTTCCGGCGGTCGTGAAGGTGAACGTCTGGGAGTCGCCCGGCGCGAAGTTCACGCCGTCCGCCGTCGCGAACGCCGAGGGCGCGCCCGCTGCCGCCGTGAATTTGCCCGCAGAGCCAGTCACGATGTTGTGAACACCGCCGCTATCGGATGGATCAAGGAAGGTGACCGACTGTCCTACCTTGATGGTGGTGCTCGCATGAGAGAAGGTAGTTCCCCCCATTCCGATGACACCAGCACTCGCAGCGCCACCCGTCGTGGCGGTCGGCGCGGGCGCGGTTGTGGCGGTAGGCAGAGCAGGCGCGGCAGTATCAGTAGGCGAGGCTGCGACGGAGCTTTCGCCACAGGCAGCGAGCGCGAAGGCACAGAGAAGCATAAGACCCATCAGACCGAAAACGAACTTACGCATGTAGAACAACCTCCAGAACGATAGTGATTTCACCACACCGGGCGCATGCCCGAATCTGTATCGTTCTACGAGGCGAAGTTACACCCAAATGGTCTACGCATCATCAGCATTTTTGCGTAGGCCGCGGAAGGCTGTGAGTAGCCCCAGGCGCAGGTCGTCGGGGATGTCCTCGGCGGAGAGTCTACCCACGAGCCGGAGGGTTGCGCGCATCTGCTCCAGGTACGCGCGGCAGCCGTGGCAGTACATGAGGTGGTGCTCCAGGCGCTGCCGCTCCTCGGAGGTCAGGGCATCGTCAAGGTAACTGGTAATCAGTTCGACCAGCTCTTGACAGGTCAGTTCGCGCTCAGCCATGCCGTATCAATCCTGTACATCTGTCTATTGTATATCGGTTGCCAGTGGCGCCAGATTGCCTATGCCGCCTAGTTTTGCAGGTAGTCCGCCAGCGCATGCCTCACCCGCGAGCGCGCCCGGTGGAGCAGCACCCGCTGGTTGGCCTCGCTGATGCCGAGATAGTCGCAGACCTCGTGCGCGCTCCAGCCGTCGATATCGCGTAATGTTATGACCTCGCGCTGGGCGGCGGGCAGCGTCGTCAGCGCCGCGTCTACATGTTGCCGTGTCTCTTGCGAGAGCAGCCGTTCTTCGGGTAGCGTATCCCATTCCGCGGGCGAGGTGAGCCAGCCACCGGGGTAGCGCGCACCGGGCGGCGCGAAGGCGTCAGGATCGACCGCTGGCTCATTTGACTCGCTCGTCGAGGTGAGCGCCGAGAACGGGATCGTGCGGTTCTCGCGTTGCGCGCGGGTGCGGGCGCGGTTGAGCAGGATGCGGAAGATCCACGTCTTCAGCGACGAGCGTCCCTCGAAGCGGTCCAGCCCTTGCAAGACGCCAATCCAGGT
>JAICKD010000709.1 GCA_025928125.1 Ktedonobacterales bacterium | reverse complement strand
TTCCATTATGAGACCACACGGGAACCCCTTCGGGTCTAGAGGGCTTTTTCCACTTCACTTCTTCAACCACAGCAAGGTCGGCTTCCTTGATCAACGCACGCAGTTGTGACAGTTTCGCGCCTCTCCAATCACCTGATTTCGCAATGATGTCATCTATCTGTTGCGAGGCAGGTTTTTCTTCCATATAGTAGCCCCCTTTAGAACGTTGGCTAAATAAGATACTGGCTCACGGCACTGGGATACGTGTCACCCAGGCGCAAGCCAGCAAGTCCCACCACCGATGGACGTCAGAGAACCGTCGCGTCACTTGCCCTCGTAGTAGTCCGCGTTGATCTTGACGTATTCCTTCCACTGCACCGGGACGGCGCTCTCCTCGAAGATGGCGGTTACTGGACAGGCAGGTTCGCACGCGCCGCAGTCGATGCACTCCTCGGGGTTGATATAGAGCATGTCAACGGTCTCGAAGTCGCTCTCGCCTTGCGCCGGGTGAATGCAGTCGACCGGACACACATCCACGCAGGATGCATCTTTGACGCCGACACAGGGCTGCGTGATCACATACGTCATGGAAACGAACTCCTCACTGCCTGAAAACCTGAAAATTGAGCGCACGTTGATGGTGCGCGTATCGCCTGGGCCGCAAGCGTGGGCCAACCACATACATGCCATTGCGCGGATGGCGCTCTGCCACTCATTATACCGACTTCAACGCGCAATCGCTACTATTGGCCAGCGGAATCCTCGCCGCCGCGCTCCGCCTCCGTCGCCTCAGCGTCTAGCTCGGCCAGGAGCTTGCGGTCCAGTGGCGTCAGATCCAGCCGCGCGAAGAGATCGGGCCGCCGGGCGCGCGTCCGCCGCAGCGATTCTTTGCGCCGCCAGCGCGCGATGGCCGCGTGGTTGCCGCTCAACAGCATCTCTGGCACGCGCCAGCCACGGAACTCCGCCGGGCGCGTATAGTGCGGATATTCCAGCAGCCCCGCCGTGTGCGACTCCTCCTCGGTCGAGCCAGCCGCCAGCACCCCCGGCAGCAGCCGCGCCACCGCGTCCACCAGCACCATCGCCGCCAGCTCGCCGCCCGTCAGCACGAAGTCGCCCAGCGAGATTTCGTCGGTCACCAGATGCTCGCGCACCCGCTCGTCCACGCCCTCGTAGTGACCGCACATCAGCGTGATGCGCGGCTCAGTCGCCAGTTCGCGCGCGATCTGCTGGCTGAAGACGCGTCCCTGCGGGCTGAGCAGGATGATTGGCCCGGTTACTTCGGCCTGCTCGATGGCGGCAAAGAGCGGCTCCGGCTTCATCACCATGCCCGCGCCGCCGCCGTAGGGATAGTCGTCCACGATGTGGTGGCGGTCGGTGGTGACATCACGTGGATTGTGCAGCGCGATCTCCAGCAGGCCACGCTCGCGGGCGCGCGCCAGAATGCTCTCGTCTAGCGGCCCGCGAAACATCTCTGGGAAGAGCGTAAAGATATCGAAGCGCACCCGCCGCCTCCTGCTCGCAAGAACCTGCCAGCCAGCCGAAATATGATACTATATCGTAGCCCGTATTTTATCAGGAACAGACCTCTCCCGGCGTTCATATGGTTGGGCGCGGTGTACCTCATTGTGACGCTCTCTCGGCCTTAAAAGGCCGGAGTAAGAGATCAGCGGGCTTGAAAGCCCAGCAGGGCAACGTCATTGCCCTGCTCGCCAATGGGCGAGACGGCCATTTATGGCCTTTCTTCTCTACTCCGGCCATTCATGGCCGAGAGCGGGTCGATCTCAGGATCACGTATCGTATGGCAATATTCTGGCCGACTGGAACACAGGAACAGGTGCGCGCGGGCGAGGCGTTGCGGCGCGCGCTCAGCTCTGCCGTGGCGCTCATTGGCGGCGGCGCGGGCATTCTGGCGCTCCATGATACCGGCGCTACCGAGGAAGCGGGAAGCGGTGTCGCGCAGCGGGACGGCGAGGTGGCCGTGCTCGCCTATGGCATCCGGCTGGAGGCGGCGCTAAGCCTGGTCAACCGCCTCGCTAACGACGCCGCGCCTCTGCCGATGGATGGGCGCCCGCGCGTGAGCGTGCTGCCGGAATACTGGGGAGGCGAGATCGCGACCCTGGCGCTGGCCGATGCTGAGGGCGCGATAGGTGAAGTCCACCTGCTCGGCCCGGCAGGCTTCTCCACGTCCCGACCGCTGGCCGATGCGCGCCGACGCCAGGCGCTCTTGAGCCAGCTGACGACGGTGATACGACTCCATCAGGAACGCAGTCGGCTGCAACAGGAGAATCGCCAGTTGAGCTCGATTCTCTACTTTAGCGGCGACGGCATCATCACTGTGGACCCAGCGCTGCGTATTACGGGCTTCAATCAGGCGATGGAGACGATGACCGCCTGGCATCCCCATGAGGCGATGGGCAAGTTCTACTATGATGTCTTGCGGCCCCACGATCCGCAG
>JAICKD010000375.1 GCA_025928125.1 Ktedonobacterales bacterium | reverse complement strand
GCTCCGTCATACATCGGCTGACGGCGTACCTGCTCTTCTGGCTGCCGAATGGCTATGTCTTTGAGCCCACTGGTAATAGTAGCCGCTTCGAGCATTTGATGGAGCAATACTTCCAGGACGTTGGCGGCACGCCGTTCTACAACATCCTGACGCAGTACTATGACAACCAGGGCGGGCCAGTGCGCAATGTGGTGACGCTCGGCGGCAGTTTCGTGGATACGCAGCCCTATCCCAAGGCGGCAACGGCCAGCGATCCGCTACTGGATGGCGACATCGTCCACGAGATTGACCGCGTGCTGGATGCGAAGAACGGCGCATGGATCACCGACGACGAGCACATGGTCTTCGTCTTTACCGGGCTCAACGTGCAGGAGTGCTCAGGCCAGACGGCCAACGACGGCTGCACGTTCACGCATAACGCCGAGGCCGACTTCTGCGCGTATCACTCCAACTCGTTCTTCAACAATCTCATCTACGCCTATATCCCCGTTGTGGACGGCTGCCTGGATACGCCAACTTTCCAGACGCCCAACCACGACCAGATCGCCGACGCCATCATCAGTATCGTCTCGCACGAGCAGTTCGAGGCTGTGAGCAATCCCACACTCGGCGGCTGGTTCGACGGCACAGGCTTCGAGGGGGAGATGGCCGACAAGTGCGTGCGTGACTATGGTCCGATAGCCGACGCCGATGGCAATGTCATGCTGGCCAACGGCCACCACTATCTGGTGCAGGAGGAATGGAGCCTGCGCGACCAGGCGTGCGTGCTCGCGCTGTCGTGAGTATTCGCCCACCTCTCCCCTGACCCCTCCCCCGCAGGGAGAGGGGAAGAGGCGGCGACACGCGCCGTGCCGCTCGTGGTACACTGGGGCATTGACGGCAGCCGGAAGGGTTGTCGCGCGGTGGACCTCGACTCAAGGGGGTATCTCGATGGCGGATACACTGGCCAGCGCCGCGCCCTCAGTGCGGCGAAGCACACCGTACAGCTTTCCCGAATTCTATTGTCCCTCGCTGATCTACCCTGACGTGCCATTCCATGAGATGTTCGCGCGCACCGCTCAGCGCGTGCCGGAGCGCCCCGCCATCTTCTGGCGGGACATGACGCTGTCGTATCGCCAAATGTATGCGCTTGCGCGCTCGGCGGCCGTCGGCATGCAGGCGCTAGGGCTGAGCAAGGGAGATCGCGTCTGCCTGCTGATGCTCAACCGCCCGGAGTTCATCATCTGCTGGATGGCGGCGAGCATGCTGGGGCTGGTCGTCACCCCGATGAATCCATCGTATAAGGAGCGCGAGGTCACCTATCAATTGCAGAACAGCGAGGCGAAGGCCATCCTTGTCCAGCGCGAGCTGTTGCCGCTGGTGCAGGCGGCGCGCGGCCAGACGCCCGACCTGAAGCATGTGATGGTCACGGGCAGCGAGCCGGTCGCCAACGATCCCCAGGTGATCCCCTTTGGCCTGCTGCTGATGACGAACGCGCCAACCCAGGCGCCGCTGGTTGACGTGCGCGGCGACGACATGATCGCGCTGCCCTATTCCAGCGGCACAACAGGTCTGCCCAAAGGCGTGATCCTGACGCAACGCCATCTAGTCACCAATGTGCATCAGTTCATCTCCGCCTCGCGCGTGACCGAGCAGGATGTCTTCATGGTCTTCTTGCCGCTCTACCATATGTACGGCGTTGCGCTGATGGGCCAGGCGGCCTTCTCTGGCTCGGCGCTTGTGCTGGTCGAGCGCTTCGATCCAACGGAGGTGCTCTCGCTCATCAAGAAGCGCGGAGTGACGATTTTCCCGGTCGTGCCGCCGGTCTTGCTGGCGCTCTCTGGCCTGCCCAACCTCAGTCGGGACTACTTCCCGAATGTGCGTCACATGCTCTGCGCCGCCGCGCCGATGGCCCCCGCCGCCGCTCAGCGCGTGATCGACGCGACCGGCATCCCGGTGATGCAGGCGTACGGCATGACGGAGGCCTCGCCGCTGACACATCACAGCCCGATGGAGTTGGAGTTGATCCGGCTGGCGTCGGGTGGCACGCCGGTCAGTGATACCGAGCAGAAGGTGGTTGACCTGGAGACGGGCGAGCGCGAGCTACCCGTTGGCGAGGTCGGCGAGATATGCATCCGCGGTCCGCAGATTATGCAAGGCTATTGGAAGGCGGAGTCCGAGACGGCACGGGTCTTGCGCGACGGCTGGTATCACTCCGGCGATGTCGGCTACATCGACGAGCAGGGCTACGTCTATATCGTGGACCGCGCCAAGGAGATGATCAAGCACAAGGGCTTCGGCATCGCTCCCGCCGAGTTGGAGGCGGTGCTGCTGGAGCATCCGGCCGTGCGCGAGGCAGCGGTGATTGGCCTGCCCGATGCGGAGGCGGGCGAGATTCCGCGCGCCTATGTGGCGCTACGCGAGGGCCAGTCCGTCTCGGATGTCGACCTGATGGCGTTCGCGAACGAGCGCATGGCGAACTACAAGGCGATTCGCCAGCTGGTCTTTGTGGAGAGCATCCCTAAGACGGCATCCGGCAAGATTCTGCGCCGGGAGCTCAAGGATCAGGCGCTGGGCAAGACTCAGGGGTAAATCACTATGCGGCTGGGCGCTATTCCGCGTGGCGTGGTGGAACGCATCGCCTTCGCGCTGGGACTCGTACCCACGCCGCTGCTCGATAGCATTATCGCGCTGTTGCTCGCGCGCACGGTGATGGTGGCGACCCGGCTGGGCGTCTTCGAGACGATGGCCGGGCAGCCACGCCGCGTGGAGGATATCGCCGAGCAGTGCCAGACCGCGCCCGCCGCCACCCACAAACTGCTGGATGCGCTCGTCGGCGCGGGCTACCTGCGGCTGCGCGGCGGGCTATACTCGCTGGCGCCCGTCGCCCGCCGCTGGCTGCTGAAAGATAGCCCGTGGTCGCTGCATGACGCGATTCTGATGCAGTTCATGGACGAGCAGTTCATTGCGCAGATGGAGTCGTTCGTCAGGACGGGCGCGCCCATCGAAATCCACGAGCACATGACCCCCGAGACATGGGAAATCTACCAGCGTGGGATGCGTTCCGGCGCGCGGCTGGCGACCCCGGAGGTGGCGCTCCGGCTCCCGGCGCCACGCGATGCGCGCGCGATGCTCGATATCGGCGGCTCGCATGGCTACTACTCGGTTGCCCTGTGCAGACGCCACCCCGAATTGCGCGCGACGGTACTCGATCTGCCCGAAGCAGTTACCGCCGCCGCTCCACTGCTGGCGCGCGAGGGCATGGGCGACCGCGTCGTCCACCGCGCCGATAATGCGCTGACCGCCGACCTGGGCCACGATGAGTATGACCTGATTCTAATCGCCAACCTCGTACACCACTTTACCGCAGCCCAGAATCGCGATCTGGTGTTGCGCTGCGCACGCGCGCTTCGTCCCGGCGGGCGGCTGGTGATTGGCGAGGTTGTTCGCCCGGAGACGCCACAGACGGCGGGGCAGATTGGCGCGCTGACTGACCTCTACTTTGCGCTGACGAGCGCGGGCGGCACCTGGTCATTCGCCGAGATGGCCGACTGGCAGCGGTCGGCTGGGCTGCGTCCGCGTCGCCCGATTCGCCTCGTCACTGGCCCCGGCGGCGGGCTGCAGGTGGCCGAGAAACCCCGAAGTTAAAGGCTCTTTCCCCCATACCAATTGCCAGGCGAGTTACCTTGAGCAACCGCACGATGATGTGTGTTATAGTGCGCATCGTTCTACGTGTTTTGTCGTAGTGGCAATGGTCGATGGCCTGGTTTGTGAGGTCTCTCTCGGAGGCGATTTCCTCGCGATATCTGGGTGGCGAGATGATCAGCGCTGCGTGCAACGGTTCATGGAAGAATGGTTGCGGTTGTGTAACTGTGCGCAGAAGGCATAGACGACGTGAATCCCCATGTGAGCGCACGCTTTCCGCTCGTATGTAGTCGTGCTGTATGGAGTCTTTGACGAGGTGGGTTGTGGTGTCTTGTAAGGATCGGGGAGGGGGAAAGATGTCACTCGAAGATATCTATCGATCCGGCACATACCAGGAACTGGCGCCATCGTGGCATGTCGAGGAGTCGGCGGGCAAGGCGGAGGAGATCGCGCGCCTTTTGAGGAGCCATCAGTTGACGCCGCATACTTTCTGCGAGGTCGGCTGTGGGGCGGGTGAGGTGCTGCGGCAGTTGCAGTTGAAGCTGCCGGTCGACTGCGAACTGATTGGCTACGACATCTCACCAAAGGCCATCGAGCTTGCGCGCCAGCGCGAGAATGAGCGCCTCCATGTCTATCTGGGCGATTTCCGCACGGACGACACCAAGTCATATGACGTGCTACTGGTGCTGGACGTGCTGGAACACCTGGAGGACTACTTCGCGTTTCTGCGTAGTCTTAGGGCCAGGGGGACGTATAAGGTCTTCTTCTTTCCGCTTGATCTCTCGGTACAAACGGTCATTCGTC
>JAICKD010000642.1 GCA_025928125.1 Ktedonobacterales bacterium | reverse complement strand
TGGCGCCGGCCAGGGGGTTTCTCGTGGGGTCAGTGTCTGGTCAGTCCGAGAAGGGTGACTTCGTGGCCGCTGGCCATAATGGCGCGGTTTTAACCGCCAGCCGTCTCCGCCGCCATCTCTCCCATCACCGCCGCCGCCTTATCGATCGTGTCCGTGATGTCGGCGTCGGTGTGGGCGCTGCTCATGAAGGCCGCCTCAAACTGGCTTGGTGCGAAGTAGACGCCCTGGTCGAGCATTGTGTGGAAGAAGTCCGCGTAGCGCTGGGTATCGGCATGCTGGCGGGCGGTCGCGTAGTCGGTGATCGCCACTTCCGGCTCGTTGAGGAAGTAGAAGCCGAACATCGTACCCGCGTGTCCGCTCTGTAATGGTATGCCAGCGGTGTCCGCGCTGGCCTGGATGCCTGTGGCAAGCCGCGCTGTCTGTTCCGCGACGGCCTCGAAGACACCGGATTCGAACCAGGCGTTCAGCGTGGCGAGGCCCGCCGTCATCGCCAGCGGATTGCCGGAAAGCGTCCCCGCCTGATACATCGGTCCGGCGGGGGCGACCTGTCGCATAATCTCGCGTTTGCCCCCATACGCGCCGACCGGCAGCCCGCCGCCGATCACCTTGCCGAGACAGGTGATGTCGGGGTCAAGCCCCCAATCGCCCTGCGCGCCACCGGGCGCCACGCGGAAGCCGGTCATGACCTCGTCGAGGATGAAGAGCGCGCCGCGGTTCTGGCACAGCTCCTGGATCCCCTGTAAGAAGCCCGGCGCGGGCATGACGAAGCCCATGTTCGCCGCGATTGGCTCGACAATGACGGCGGCAATCTGATCGGGATAGTGCGCGAAGAGTGTCTCGACCGCCGTGAGATCGTTGTACTCCGCCGTCAGCGTGTTACTGGTCGCCGAGGCTGGCACGCCGGGCGAATCGGGCAGCCCCAGCGTCGCGACGCCGCTGCCCGCCTGGACCAGCAGCATATCGGCGTGGCCATGGTAGCACCCAGAGAATTTCACGATCTTGTCGCGTCCGGTGGCGGCGCGCGCCAGCCGCAGCGCGCTCATCGTGGCCTCGGTGCCGCTGTTGACGAAGCGGACCATCTCAACCGCTGGCATCGTGGCGATAATCCGCTCGGCCAGATCGCTTTCAAGTTTGGTCGGCGCGCCGTAGCTCGTTCCGCGTTGCAGCGCCTCCGTCAGCGCGGCGACGACGGCGGGGTGCGCGTGTCCCAGCGCCAGCGGCCCCCAGGAGAGCACGTAGTCTAGATAGCGGTTGCCGTCCACATCGGTCATCCACGCGCCACTGCCCGAGGCGATGAAGCGCGGCGTGCCACCGACGCCACGAAACGCGCGCACGGGGCTGTTCACGCCGCCGGGGATCACTTGTTGCGCCTCGGCAAAGAGCCGGGCCGATTCGCTGGTATTCATACGGGCAACCTCCTCGTCGCCGTTAGTCTGTTCTTGAGTGTCTCGACGATCTTTGTCGCCGCCATCTCGCCCTGATGTATGCAGTCGGGTACGCCCACGCCGCGATACGAGCTACCCGCAACGACCATGCCCGGCGGGAGCGTCGCCTCGATGGCCGCGATACGCTCCAGATGGCCAACGTCATACTGCGGGTAGCCGTCGGGCCAGCGGAAGACGCGCGTGAAGAGCGGAGTCGCCCGCACACCCAGGATGTCGGCCAACTCCTCACGTACAATTGTAGTCAGCCTCGCGTCGTCCAGGTCCAGCATCGCGCGGGTATGTGGCCCGCCAAAGAAGACGCGCACCAGCGTATGCCCCGGCGGCGCGCGGTGGTCCCACTTTGAGGAGACCCAGGTGATACCGTCGATGCAGCGGCTCTCGGTTGGCGGAATTACGACGCCCGTGCCATTGAGCGGATGGGCGATGTCGTTTCGCCGGTAGGCCAGATAGATCGCGCCGATGCCCGCATAGCGGATGCCCGTCAGCAGCGTGGCGGCCTCCGGCGCACTCTCGCGCGTGAGGGTCGCGGAGACGTTGGCGGGCGTGGCGAGAATTACGGCGTCCGCTGCCAGCGCCGTGCCATCGTCGAGACGTAGCTCGTAGCCGCCGGAATCGGCCTGAGCGATGCTACATACGGTGGTGTTCAGCCGCAGCGCGCCAGTGAACTGGGCGACGAGCGCATCCACCAGCGTCTGGTTCCCAGTGTCGAACGAGAGGAACGCGGGCGTTTCGGATGGCGATTGCTGGCGGCTGGCGGCGCGCAACCCGCGGATAACGCTGCCGTGCGCGCGTTCGAGCGCCGGGAACTGCGGAAAGGTGGCCAGGATGCTCTGGCGCTCAGGCTCGGCGTTATAGACGCCCGCCAGCATCGGCTCGGCCAGCCGCCGCAGCGCCTCATCGCCAAAGCGCCTGCGCACGAACGACGCCAGCGATTCGTCGTCGGTCGTCCGTCGTGGCGGCATGAGCAGATCCAGGACGATACGTAATTTGCCCCAGGGCGAGAAGAGCGGCGAGCGCAGAAACGGACGCCACTGCGTCGGCGCGAGCAGTTGCAGGCCAGCGGGCAGCGGCTCCGGCCTGCCCCGGCGCAGGACGAAGGTGCGGCTGTTTTCGCGGTTGACGAAGAGAAAATGCTCGTCCAGACGCAGGTTGCGCGCCAGCGCCAGCGCCCATGGCTTGCGCGTCAGCAGTCCATCCGGCCCGGCCTCCAGCACCCAGGCGGGCGCGCCATCGCGCTCGATCACCTCCGAGCGCACCTTGCCACCCCAGTGGTCGGACTGCTCGATCAGGGTATACGTGATGGGCAAGCC
>JAICKD010000828.1 GCA_025928125.1 Ktedonobacterales bacterium | reverse complement strand
TGGCTCATCTTTGTGCTGGTGGTGACGTGGACGGCCTTCCCCGTCGTCTACGCTGGGATCTCGACCGCCCTCTTTATCCCAATCACACTGGTCGTCATCGGCATAGTGTTGCGCGGGGCTGCGTTCAGTTTTCGCTCGAATTATGGCAGGGAAGTCGGGTCGGGCGCGCGCTGGGGCTATGTCTTCAGCATTGCGAGCACGATCACCCCGTTTCTTTTCGGTACCATTGCTGGGGCGCTGGCGAGCGGGAACATTCGTGTATCAGCTGGGCCACCTCTGCAGGTGCAAGACAACCCGTGGGCGACCTGGACGACCCCCTTCGCCCTCGCCTGCGGCCTCTTTGCGGTCGCGCTCTGCTCGGTCCTTGCTGCGACCTACCTGACGATTGATGCACGCAAGGCGGGAGACGACGCAGTCGCCGGGGGATTCCGCCTGCGTGCGCTCATCGCTGGCGCTGTGACCGCAGCGCTGGGAGCGCTGGCGGCGGTGCTTGCGATCTCCGAGGCGCCCACCCTCTGGCAAGGGCTGATCGGCAAGGCTCTGCCATTCGCCATCGCCGCAGTGGTGATTGGCCTGGCCACGGCCGCCGCGTTGCTACTCCACCTCGAATACCTTGCCCGCGTCTTAGTGGCGGCGGAGACGGCGTGTATCTTCCTGGCCTGGGGTGTTGCCCAATGGCCGTACTTGATCGTGCCAGATGTGACGGTGGATAATGGCGCCAGTCCAGCCTCTGTGCTCGGACCGCTGTTGATTGTCTCCCTCCTTGGTCTGGTGGTGCTCTTGCCTTCGCTCTGGTATCTCTTCAGGGTCGTCAAGCGTACCCCGAGGCCCAGCGCGCCTTCGGCTGGATCTCAAGCTCGCGTTACGACGGCTGCCTTTGTCGCGTCGCTTCCGCTCGCCGAGCCTCCTGATGCGCCACTACTAAGCTCCGACACGCTGTCTGCCCAAACCTCGACAGTTGCACTGCCGGGTGGCCCAACCATGCAACGAATTGTGCCGGTGCTCACTGCCTTGTTCGCAATCGCCGCCGCCCCTCTCATTACCGGTGTGTTGGAGGGCATGAGTCGCGGCATGCGCCGTGGCATGCAGCAGGGCCTTGAGCGTGTCCAGCGTCGGCGCAACCAACGGCATCGGAGCGCGCACGCGCACTAACACAAGGTTTTGCGCTCACCACACGCTGAGATGGTGGCGAGCCAGGGAGTGAGGCGGTGGGAGAATGATGGACTTAAGCACATTTGATGTCACCATAGCGATCGAGGTCTTCTTGTTGCTACTGATCGGCGTTGGTCCCAAGATTGCCCTGGTTCCTTTTCTCGAAATGACCGCAAAGATGGACAAACCGATCAGGGATAAGGTCGTCCGCAAGATGCTGCGCACGGCGTCCATCACAGCCATTCTACTCATGATATTCGGTGGGCTGCTGACACGGCTACTCCACTTTTCGACCGGCGCGCTCGCCATCGCTGGCGGGATCATTTTACTCGTCATTTCGATGGCAATGATCCTCAGTCGCGGTGAGAGGCAGACGCAGCACGATACATTGTCCGCCAGCGATCCCATGAAGCTCGCCGTGTTTCCCCTTGCCGTCCCCTATCTGCTCAATCCCGCGGGCATCGTGACGCTCGTCACGGTCTCCGCGGAAGCCGAATCGCTCGGCATCTTCGCCATCGTCTTTGGCCTCCTCATCTTGGTACTCGCTATCGATGTTGTCGTGTTTCGTTGGGCTGAACGAGTGAGCGCGCATCTCGATGAGAGCCGCATGTTGGTGACCGAGAAAGTCTTTGGCTTCCTGCTGGCTGCGCTGGCGGTT
>JAICKD010000085.1 GCA_025928125.1 Ktedonobacterales bacterium | reverse complement strand
GCCCGCGCCCACCAGGGTATGCACCTCATCGATGAAGATGATGCAGTCCTGGCTGGAGCGAATCTCTTCGATGATTTTCTTCAGCCGCTCCTCGAACTCGCCGCGATACTTCGTCCCGGCGACCAGCGAGCCGACATCGAGCGTCAGCAGGCGCTTGCCCATCAGCGTCTCTGGCACCTCACCCGAGACGATGCGCTGGGCCAGCCCCTCGACGATGGCCGTCTTGCCAACACCTGGCTCGCCAATCAGCGCTGGATTGTTCTTCTGTCGGCGCGAAAGGATCTGGATGACGCGCTCGATTTCCTGCTCGCGCCCAACGACCGGGTCGAGCTTGCCCATGCGCGCGTGTGATGTCAGGTCGATGCCCATCTGGTCAATCGTCGGCGTCTTGGAGTGCTTCTCGCGTCCGCCTTCGTGTTGATTGCCCGACTGCGAGAGCACCTGAATGGTTTGGCTGCGCACCTTTTCGAGGTTGACGCCCAGACTCTCGAGCACTCCGGCGGCGATCCCTTCGCCCTCACGCACCAGCCCCAGCAGGAGATGCTCGGTGCCGATGTAATGATGGTTGAGGCGCCGCGCCTCGTCTACCGCCAACTCGATCACCTTCTTGGCGCGCGGGGTCAGCCCAATCTCGCCCAGGACGATGCGGTCGCCGCGGCCAATGATGAACTCGACAGCGCTCCGCACTTTATTGAGTTCGACGCCCAGGTTGGCGAGCACCTTGGCCGCCACCCCGTCGCCCTCGCGCACCAATCCTAGCAACAGGTGCTCGGTCCCAATGTAGTTGTGGTTGAACCGCTGCGCCTCATCCTGCGCCAGGCTCAACACTTTGCGCGCTCGTTCCGTAAACTTCTCGAACTTATCGTTCACCTGTTGCCCCCCTTCCACGGTCGGAAGTGGCCCGCCGCGATAGGTAAAATGTGCTTCAATGATACGCCAGAACTCCGGCTGGCGTCAAGGATTGCTACCCGTCGAAACCCGCAATTGAAGCGGGTTTCCTCCCACATAGTCCAGTGATTATACCTCAGCTGGACCTGTGGGCGTCTCTCGCTGCACTGCCCGATCTCTATCCCAAATCTCTATCGACCCCTTCGATGGCGCCGCCCTCCGCGCGACGTCCATCTCCGCCCCACATGCATCTCAACTCATACAACCAGGCTCAGGCGATCCTTCGCTGCAATACTTCCATCCCCACGTTCACGTTCACGTTCACGTTCACATTCACATTCACATTCCGCATGTCCACGCCGAATGCGGCGCCGCGTGAGGCGCTCATGCGCTAATCACCATATCGAATAGTTGGGTCAGAGAAGCAGGTTTCGCGCCACCAGCTTCCCTTGGATATGGAGATGATTCCGGAATCAGGAAGAATCAGGCGCTACACGAGCCTTCCCGAATCACTTTTTGCGCCCATTCGACCAACGGGAGTTCACGGAGGCACATCCTGGCTTGCGTGGTGGCAGATCGGTGTGGGGCGGAATCCCGTTGGCATATTTGATGTGGAAAAGTGCGAACAGCGGACGGTCTCGCTTCCGACCCTGGATTCAACAAGGGTCTTGCCAAGCCACTCCGGCGCGATTCCCGTTGCTATTCTTCTATACTGTATTTTAACGCACGGGTTCCACATCTGGAACCAGACTTTCGACTGGTTCTCTTCTCGTACGGAATACTGCCCATTGCTCCTTCTCCTGGTGAGGCATACCACATTTCACCGAGACGGTGTACTATCGTCGTGGCAGGCGCTATTTCTCCATATGAAACCGCTGGCGTATATCAGGCAGCGAGGAAACGTCGATGAGCGAACAGAGCGACCATAATGTGGATGTCGGTGACGGCGAGCTTCACATCGAAGTGTCGCCGCTCTCACCATCGCTCGACGCTGGCCGACAAACCGCATCTCCTCGCCGCAACGCCCGACTCTGGCGCGCGCTGATCGCCGCAATCGCCATCGCTGTCGCGCTGGCGGTCATCTTTAGCGGCTTCCTGCCCGTGCGCACGCCACTCACTGGCTGGGCGCTGCCCCAGCCGACTGCCACCGGCACACCAGCGCCAATCCCGGTACTGCTTGGCAAGGCGCCTAGCGATTGCCCGCCAGGGAACCCCATCGAGACGTTCTCGTCTTCATATAACTCAGGAGTTAACCTCGGTGGGCTACATGTCTGGCTGGTCGGCTTCGACGGACCGCATGCCACGCTGCACTACACGAGTGGTGTGCCGCTGACACCGTACGGCTGGCCCCATAAGGTCATCCTTGTGGCGGCGCCCGATGTCACACAACAGATCGTTCTCGCCGCCAACGGCATGGGCAACGCCCAGAGCAGCGTCTGGTTTAGCACGAATGGCTGGGAGCAGGCGACAAGCCCCCTGATCCTCACACCCGAATTAACGTCACCTTCACCGGACGGATGGCGCGCATGGGTGATGAACGTCTTCGTCCGGTCGTCGGGCTGCTTCTACCTCGATATTCAGTATGGCGGGCAAGAGATGTCAGGAACATACTTCGCCGCGGGTGTGTAGGCGCGGGACCTCACCCCCAGCCCCTCTCCTGGGAGGAGAGGGGAGTTCGCGTCTGCCCCATTGCCACACTGATGGCCTAGTCCCTCCCCTAATAGGGGAGGGTGGCCGAAGGCCGGGTGAGGTCCGCGCCACCATGAGGGAAGAGCGAGACCGCCACTGCGACAGACGCAGTAGCGGTCCAGCATGGTTTCCGGCGCGGACGAGAAACTATTCCTCGGATGCGCCTTCAGGTGTATGGGCGGTATCATCAGTCGCCGTCTCGGCGGCTGTTGGCCCGACATCGGCAGCGCCCTCAGCCGGAGCATCCGCGCTGCCTGCTTCGGCGGGAGCGGTTTCAGCCTCAGCCTCAGCTTCGACAGCCTTCGCCGCGCCTGCCTCGGCAGCCTCCACCTCACTCGCGTCGGGTGGGACCGCGTCGGCGGGCGTCTCTGGCGTTGGCGTCTCGGGCTCCAACGTCTGCGTCTCAGCGGTCGCCTCGTGCGCGATGTCCGCCAGAGCCTCAGCAGGCGCTGGCGCCTCAGCCTCGACGGCCTCAGTGGGCAGAGTCGTCTCAGCCGTCTCAGCCGTCGGAGCCTCGGGAGCCTGCTCGGCTGGCAGCGCCTGATCGCGGCGGGTTGCGGCGGCAAACGCGGCGGCCATCGCGGTGGTTGGCGGCTCTTCACTGCGCGCGGGCTGCGGGCGCTGGCGTGGCGCGGCGCCTGATGTGGCCTCCTCGGTGGAGGTCGCTGCCTCGGCGCTGGCGGATGCGGCGTCAGTCGCCTCGCCCGCCACAGCCGCTGTCCCATTGGCAGCCACAGCCGTCGCGCCCTCCTCGATGGCGCCCTCGTCGCCCGCCTGGCGCATCGAGAGACCCAAGCGGCGGCGCTCCGGATCGATGCGCAGGATGCGTACGGTCACCTCTTCGCCCTCATGCAACACCTGCTTGGGGTCTGAGACGCCACTGGGCAGCTCGGAGAGGTGAATCAGCCCCTCGACGCCATCCTCGATCCGGGCGAAGGCGCCAAAAGGCGCGATCTTGGTGATCGTGCCAGTGACGGTCTGGCCGACGGTATAGCGGCTCTCGACCGTCGTCCAGGGGTCCACCTCGGCGCGCTTGATGGAGAGAGCAATTTTCTTCTTCTCTTTGTCCACCGAGAGCACCTGGACCTCGACCTTCTGGCCGACCTTCAAGACCTCACTCGGATGGTTGACCCGGCTCCAGGCCAGCTGGCTGATATGCACCAGGCCGTCGGCGCCGCCGAGATCGACGAACGCGCCGAAGTTGGCCAGGTTGCTGACCGTTCCGGTGCGCACCTCGCCCACCTCCAGCTCGTTCAAGAGTTCCTCACGCCGCCGCGCGCGCCACTCCTGCACCGCGAGGCGCTCGGAGAGAATCAGGCGGTTGCGGTTGCGGTTGATCTCGATGATCTTAAGCTGAAGCTTGCGCCCGACCATCGCTTGCAGCTTCTGCTGCGTCTCGGCGTTGTCGGCGTTGTCTTCCCGCTTGAGGTTGAGAATCTGGCTGATCGGCACAAAGCCACGAATGCCTTCGAGGTTGACGATCAGGCCGCCCTTGTTGAAGTCGATGACCTCGGCCTCGAGCAACTCGCCGCGGTCGGACTGCTCCTGGGCGATGCGCCACTGGCGCTCCAGCCGCGCGCGCTTGATCGAGACGATGGCATGGCCCTCAGGCGTCTCGGGCTGCACGACGTAGACGAGCACGTTGTCGCCGACGTTAAGCTCCTCGCGCGAGCCGTAGCCGGTGGCGGGTAGCTCCTTGATCGAGAGGACGCCTTCGCTCTTGAGGCCAATGTCCACCAGAATCTCATCGGCGTCGATGTGGACGATCTGCCCTTCGACGACATCGCCGCGCTTGATGCTCTTGAACTGCACATCTTGCTCATCGAGCAGCCGCGCCATTTCGCTCATATCGGCGCCGTCAGCATCATCGGCATCGTCGCGCATCGAGTCGCGCATATCGTGTTCTTCCGGGTCGACCGCTGGCACGGCGTGATCTGTCTCCGTCTCCGTCACCGTCTCGCTCTCACTCGTAGCGGCGGGCGCGGACGCGCTGGCCATGGCGTCGGTGTTGGTGTCGTCGGCCATAATTTCGGCCTCCTCATACCCGTTGTTTTGCCCAATTGTGGCAGGTGTGGTTGCGTTGTTGTCTGGACGCATCGAACTACTTACGACGTCTCATCCGTAGCTGGTCTCCGCAGTGAGACGTCTCCCCTTTCCCTTACATGATCGTGTCGTCGCTGCTCCACGGCAGGCTATGGCAGCCATACCAGCGACGCTGTCTCCGGGATGACTCCCGGAAGTTGCCGGCCTATGCCGGATGTGCCGCGCCATCCTGGCGAGCAATGTTGTACCCAGAGTTTGCCCGTGAGAAACCGGCGCTGTGCGCGTTGTGCGTTGTGTGAAGTGCGGGTCGGAAAGCGCGTGGCGACATGCTTTCGTCGTCATTTCTGCTCGTTGCGCGGCCTGACACCCGCTGCACACTTGATTCTCTGGCGTCATCGCTGGGCCGTCCGCGCCGTCCCGTCGTTCTCCACGGCGCGCGCGAACCTCACGGCTGTCCCTTCCAAAGAATCCTGTTCGCCAGCGTGACAGGCGTCGTGACAGGTGCGATGTCTGCTACCCGCGATTGCCCTCGGGGCGTTTGGTCGGTCCTCCGCGGCCCGCAATCGCTGCGTGCGTCAGTTGTCACGCTGGTGTGGAGAGAAGCCCCCCTGTGCATAAGTCTGCTGACACTGGCGTTTCAGGCTGGTGAATGCGCGACACGTACGAGCGGGTACAACCTTCGCGAATGTCGGCGCACGAGACAGCAAGCAACAGCCCCGCGGTCAGCGGCGAAGTGGGAGGGAACCACGCACGGCGGGGAGCGAGAGGTTGAGGTACGCCAGAACGGTGGCGTAAGTATCCGGAGTTGTTTTTGTGTATCGCCTGAATCGTGAACGCCCGCAAACCTACAAGTTCTTGCCTACAATGGTCTACCGGGTGGCGCGGTCACTTGAAACACAAAAGCACCCCAGGAGAGTACATTACCTCCAGGAGTGATCTCGGATTCAGTTGCTCATATCCCGCATGTGTCGCGTTGCATGCCCCCACTTCTCACGATAGTATAGCAGAGGATACCGGGAAGCGCAAGAGAATTGCGGCGGTGAGGCTGAAACTGGGCGCGATTCGCATTCTTGAGGAAATTGTCATTATGGGAGCGCATTCTGATAGCAACGCCACAAACGAGGCCACAACAGGCGATCCGCCCACGCGCGCGCTGACGCTTGCCGACGCCACCGTGCTAGCCAACTGGCTACGGACGCAACTGGCGCCACCGCTGATGGCTACGATACCGATCGCGCCCGACCCCCCGACTGCTCGTATCGCCGCCGTACTGGCGCTGCTTTACCCGCGCGACGGCGTTCCCTATCTGCTGTTCACACGCAGGTCCTCCGGCTTGCGCGCGCATCGCGGCGAAATCTCCTTCCCTGGCGGCTCGCACGATCCTGCCGATACCAGTCTTGCGGCGACGGCGCTGCGTGAGGCGTGGGAGGAAATCGACCTGGCAGGTGAGCGCGTCGAGATGCTGGGATCGTTGCCCCCGCTCTTCACCGTCGTCAGCAACTTCTGGGTGACGCCGGTTGTCGGCTGGGTGGCCGGGGGGCTGCCGCCGCTGACGCCCAATCCCGATGAGGTCGAGGAGATTATCGAAGCGCCTCTCTCCGCGCTGGCCGACCCGGCGATCTTTCACACCGAAACGTGGGTGCGTGGGGGAACGGCGCGCGAAGTTCACTTTTACGATTACGGCCCGTATCGCATCTGGGGCCTGACCGGACACATTCTCTCGACGCTCCTGGCGCTGCTGCCATCTGAGCGGCAGGCGGGTGCTTTGGATGGTTGATGCAAGATTGGTCTAACCTCAAGAAAAGTGCGTAGCCGTGAAGCGCGTCACAGTCCACCCATTTACCAAGGGTGCATGACTCAGCTATACTGGTGCGGCTGATGATGTTCGCCAGGTATCATTCTTCTTTACGCATTGGGGCATCCCAGAAAGGATCATAGATGTATGAGCTGTCCTCATTGCCATCAACCACTGCCTGACCCTACCGCCGCTACATGTCCTCACTGCGGGCAACCGCTGACCTCTGCGGCGGACCAGGATGCGCTGGCTGGCCCGACCATTCTTCAGGGAGCGCCGGGGTCTGCTGACGAGACGCCGACCGTTCTCCAAGGAGCGCCCGCTGACGAGCCAGAGCGCCCGGCGTGGAATCAGCCGCCCGGCGAGGATGAGGATCCCACCAGGCCCGCGTGGAACCAGCCGCTCGCGGATTCCGCTGAGACAGTAGCCTACACGCCACCTTCAGACACGCCGCCCGCAGCCCCCCCTCCAGCCTATGCGCCGCCCGTGTATACGCCGCCGACTGAGCAGCCGCCGGAGCTATCGCCCGCAGCCGATCAGCTCCCGGAGACGGTGGCGTATACGCCGCCGACTTCTCCAACTCCGCCAACACCCCAGCCCCCGGCGTATGCTCCGCCAGCGCAGCCAGCGCCACCGGCCTATACGCCACCAGTCGAGGGGCCGCCAGCCTATACACCGCCGACCTATACGCCGCCTGCGCCCGCCTATGGGCCTCCACAGCAGCCCGCGTATGGGACTGGTGCGCCGACCGCTCAGCCGGGCTATCAGACAGGATATCCCGCCGCGACGGGCCAGCCATGGACCGGCCAGGTGCAGGCTCCGCCACAGCAGAAGAAGAGCCGGGCGGGCTGTATCGTCGGCTGCCTGGTGGCGCTCGTGCTGGTGGTTGCCCTGGCTGGGGGCGGATTTTTCTTTCTGAGAAGCCAGGCGAATGGCCTAAGCGTCGCGGGCATTACCCTCGGCGGCACGAATACCGGGCCGGGCGGCGGCACACTCATCTATCAGGACGCGCTCGACGGCAGCACGAAGAGCCAGTGGACCGACGATAGCAACTGCTTCTTCGGCAGTGGCGGCTACCATATCAACGCGGGCTTCATCTGCTACGCGCCGTCAGATAAGGTGGGCGACGCCGTGACTACCGTCGCGACGAAGCAGATCTCTGGCCCGATTACCTACTTTTATGGGCTGGTCGTCCGGCGCGTGAGCAAGGGCAACTACTACGAGTTCCAGGTTGACGCCAACGGCAAGTGGCGCTTCGGCAAAGTGGTCAACGGAACCAGCACCGACATCGTCGGTCAGACGGCGAGCACCGCGATCAAGACCGGCCTGAATCAGGTGAACACGCTCTCGGTCCAGGCGAAGGGCAGCCACTTCGTCTTCTCGGTCAACGGCACGCAGATTGGCTCCGCCGACGACAGCACCTTTACCACTGGCGATACTGGCCTGATTGGCAACGATGGCATCGAGGTCGTCTTTTCCAACCTGAGCATCGCCAACGTCAAGAGTTAGGGGCCTGGCGGTTAAAACCGCGCCTGAACGGCCTCGCTCCGCTCCGCCACGAAGTCCGCCTGCGCGGACTCAAGATCTAAACTAGCAAGTGTAACAATAGGGCAAGCTTCTAGCTTGCCCTATTGTGTTTGTACAAAGCATATTGGAGTTACGGCAGATAGTCGTTGCTATAGGCTTTGCTGGCGTCTACCGGCGCGGCAAGCTGCCCCTGCGCCTGCAAGAAGCTGACCATCCCCGTCCACTTCGCCGGATCGTTGTAGCCAGCCTTCGTGCTATCGATTTGCAGATAGGGCAGTGTCGCCTGGAGCACGGCGAGCGCATCGGTCGCGGCAGAGCCGACATCGAGGCCCGGCACGAACGATTTGCTCAGGTTGACGGCGTCCTGTGGATGAGCGAGCACGTATTGCACTCCCTTCATCGTCGCCGCCACCAGCTTCTTGATATCGCCGCCGCGCGCCTTGAGCACCGATTCCATCGCCGCCAGCCCATTCGAGACGAGGGGGTGCTCGGCGTTGTTCACATCGAACGTGCGCACGCTCATGCCCGCCTTCTGAATCAGCAGCGGCTCGTTATTGGCGTACCCCATCACCGCGTCCACTTTGTGCGTGAGCAGCGCCGACACCTGGGTATAGCCGATAGACTGAACCTTGACGTCAGACTCCGAGAGGCCAGCGGACGCGAGCAGCGAGAGCAGCCCGATATAGGTCGCGCCGTATTTTCCCGGAACGCCAATCGTATGGCCGCGCAGGTCAGCAGCCGACTGGATGGACGAATTGGAGGGTACGACGGCCACCACTGGGTAGCGCGTATAGACCGTCGCCACGTCGACGATAGGCACGTTGTGCGCGCGCGCGCCCACGATCTCGTCGCCGCCCGCGAAGATCGCGTCTTCCTGCCCGGCGACCAGCGCGCCGAACTCGTCCTCACTGGCGCCGTGGTGGTGGAAGGTGACATCCAGGCCCGCGTCGCGATAGTAGCCAAGCGCTTGCGCGACATAGAACGGCGCGAACTGAATATTCGGCACATAGGTCAGCCCGACCGTCAGCCGGGTCGTTGTGCCGTTGCCGCTGGCGCTCGTCCCACAGCCAG
>JAICKD010000469.1 GCA_025928125.1 Ktedonobacterales bacterium | reverse complement strand
TGCTCTATCCCGGCGCGGGCTGGCCGATTCATCCCAAGCGTGCGCCCGGCGTCTCGCCGATTGCCTATCTCGATCAACTGGATGTGCTTGCGGCGAGGCCACTTCTAGCGCATGGCGTCCAGGTGGACGCGGATGATGTGGGCCGCATTGTCCGTGCGGATGCAGCAGTGGCGCACTGCCCACGGAGCAACGCACGCTTGCGGTGCGGGCGGATGCCGCACGAGTTGTATCGCGCGGCAGGCGTTCGGCTGGCGCTCGGCACGGACAGCCTAGCAAGCAGCCCCTCACTCGTCGTCTGGGACGACGCCATCGCGGCGTATGAGCTGCATAGCGCGGCGGGCGAGACGCCAACGCCAACGGAGTTGCTGCGGCTGGCGACGCTTGGTGGCGCCGACGCCCTCGACCTGGCGGATGAGCTAGGCACACTGGAGCCAGGCAAGCTTGCCGCGATGGCCTGCATACTTTTGGACGCACTCTCGCCTATCGAGCAAGCCGACGCCAACGCGGTACTGGTGGCGCTCGTCGGCGGTCGGGTCAAGCCAGAAGCGCTGCCCAACCACTAGCCTTGAGCCTGGCCAGCGGCGATTGGGCTGGATTGCCGTCCACTACGAAATGCCAGGATGCACGCGACAAGCGCCAGTAGCAGTGATGGCAGCAGGAAAAGCTGCAGTAGTTGTATCGGGTCAAAAATAATCCCTGCCAAGAGCGCCAGCGTTGCACCAACCAGCAGAACAAGTCCGACGCGCGATCCGGGATTGCGGCTATGGAGCAGCGCACCCGTCAATACCAGGAGCGGCGGCACAAACGACATAATGATAGGCATGAGAAAGACCGTTGGAGGTGGAAACCACAGGAAACCATCTGGTCCTGTGAGAAGACCCTGATAACCTTGTTCAACGCCATACCTCGTGTATGCTGTGTAGTGGTAAACCGGCCCAAAGAGCACCATGCTCAGCCCGGCGATGCCTAGCACGCCCGACAGGACGCCAGCAATGCGTTCCATTCGTCGTGATGTCATTCTATGGTATTCCTCTTTCGTATCGTTGACGCCCTGTGCAGACCCGCCGCCAATGCATTCACTATGGAACACACCTTCAGCTAAGCATGCTCTGGCATATTGAACGCGCGTCAAAGTCCCGCTATTTTTGCAGACTCTGCACACCGTTTGTACTCTCGCGTAATTGGTCAAACTCTGGCAAGTCTGTGAGAGCCGGACTCTAATTCAGCGGTCCTAAGTCGTACCAATACGCGTTACCAAGGCCTCCCTGAAGTGATTGATCCGAAAAGGTGTACTCGAAGATATTGCCGACCGCATATGGCGCCGTATTGCCGGGTAGATGCTTGGTGATGGTGTTGGTACCGACAAATATATTAGGGGTCCATGTAGGATACGGGCAACAGGCATGATAGGATATATGGATTAGGTACAACGCATTCGGCGACGTAATCCCCCTTATCACGGCTGTCTGAAGGTAGACGTTTCTACAATCTGACGAGGTGAACCAGCTTATGCTAAGGTCCAGATTATCCCCATTGATTGTAGGCCACCCTTCATCCTGCGACCATGTACCGCCCCAAGCGCAAGATAACGGCTGAGCCTGTGACGCATACGCAGAACGTTGGGATGCCACAATCTGTGACAACGCCTGGGTCTCTTGTCGCCATGCGCTGGCGTCCGCTTGCTGACTTGGCCGACTCACGTACTGAAGTTGCTTCGCAATAGCTTCAGACCGCGTCATAGTCACAGATTTTGCGAGCGTGTACGGCCTGCATGGCACATGCGTAATTGTAGATGCGCTATTCACTACCACACGTGTTCGAGTGATCGTACAGCCAGCAGGAGTCGCATCCACTACAACGTCCACAAGAGGGTTTGAATCATTCGGCTGGGTGGACGCCGCAAAAGTAACCGGCGATGAACAAATCGCTACAGCAAGGGCGATAGCTACAAATAAGCTGAATTTCGCGGGGAGGGTAACCTTCCAACGCACTGAGTGTCCCTCTCATTCCGTCAAGACATCAAACTACGAAAAAAACTCACTGGCTTATCCTGTAGAGAGCCAGTGCGAAACTGAGTAGCTGACCGGTAAAATTCAGACCAGGTGACTCAACTGAGGACCGACTCCTAGAGCAGCAAATGTTACCTCCTTTCTTTTGCGCCAGCATTTTAACGTTATCTCATCAACCTGCCAAGCTATGAATATGAAAAGGTTCATATCATACGGATTAGCCGCGCGTATAGTCGGGCGCATCAAGCCCGAGGCGCTGCCCTCTACTTCTTCTTTGGGTTGAAGAGCATCTTCGTGAGTTCTATCTCGACGGCCTCGGCATCGGTTGCTCCTGCGGGCGTAAGCAACATATAGGCGGGCATTGTCGGCGCGGGCGAGGGTGGCAGCGCCCCGAATGTCGCATAGGCGGCGCGGAGGCGGTCGGGCGTCGTGGGGTGGCCGTTGGCCAGCGTGCGGAACCCCTTCGCTAAGTCAACTCGCAGTTGGGAAATGATATGCGGCGGCAGCGCGCCGAAATGGCGGCGTATCTCAGCGTAGAAACTGCCGCTTTTGTTCCGCTGCATCTCAGCAACCAGTGACCTGCTATTGCGATAGAAGGTCCGCTGAGCCACCAGTACGCCGGTTAGGGCATCGATGAATGCCTGCGGTCCAAAGGCGTGAATCGCGGCGCGGTCGGCGGCAAATTCATTGGCACGGCTCTCATGCATCCGCAATAAATGATAGACAAACCACAACAGCCGGAAGGGCAGCAGGAGCGTCCAGTTCAGGAAAACGCCGAAGACGCTGGAAATGGAGCCACCGCGATCCTGCCCTAATACACCTTCCAGAATGCCATAGACGATCTCGTGCAGCAAATATTCGGCCTGGCCACTGTAGCGGTGCAGCAGGGTATCACCATGCCTGGCATGCGCCAATTCATGCGCCAGAATCGACTTCATTCCCACATCGCTGAGTAGTGGCAAAGTAGCCGCGCCAATATACAGCACATCACTCCCAGAAAGTCGCCGCCCAATTGCAAACTCCGTGCGGGGAGTCAGCATGACCCGCTTGGGAATGCGCGTTCCGACTCGCTGGCCGACCTCGTCCAATGCCGCCATCAACGTGGGGAAGCCTTCACGTGTGGCGCGGATGCTTTTGCCGCGCCGATGTGGCCAGATGCCTGTCAGAATCAGCGCCAGGAAAATGCCGCCGACTATTACCATCGGCCACGCCTGATCGAGTATCCCAGCGAGTATCATCCAGACACAGCCCACGAAGATAGCCCCTACGACCACATACACAGCGGTCGCCACAAACACGAGGAGCAACACGTAACCGATATTGAGCGAGTTGGCCGAGTCACCATACATCGCCAAGCGCTGCAGGTCCTTCCGAGCCTGTTCATCAGCCATCTCGCGATCCATCTTCGCAAAAAGTTTTGACAGGCCGCGCCCATGCTCCAGCGGATCGCCTGGCCCGCCCCAGCCACACGAGCACTGATAAAATCCTAGCGGATCGGGAGGCACAGTCGCGCCGCAGAGCGGGCAGCGCTTCGGCTGGCGCGGTTCGATACCTACTCCGGTCGCTACATTCGCCTGGTCCATTCCGTTGCCACCATCCTATTCGTTTGCCAGAATACGCATTATCTCTTGCGAAAGATTGCTCCTCCATTCTACTGGAGATGTCCAGTCCTTTCTACGGGCTAG
>JAICKD010000271.1 GCA_025928125.1 Ktedonobacterales bacterium | reverse complement strand
GCGGCGTGGGCCTTCCCGCGCCATTGACCCCGGCGGGAACGAAGGTGGCGGGGTGGAGTGTCTCGCCCAACGGCCACATGGTCATCTACATCAACGCCAGCACGGGCGCGCTGCATAGCATCCGCGCCGACGGGCTGAACGATAAGGCTATCGGCACAGTCACGGGCGGCAAGGCGCCATCGGCCAGCTTCTGGATAACATCCGCCGGAGCAGCCATCGCGCAGGGCGTCGCATGGTCGCCCGATAATACACGCGTTGCCTATCTGGCGCAGAGCGCCAATGGTGGCACAACGCTGCACGTCATGAACGCTGCAGGCTCGGCGGATGCGACAGTAAACCCCACCGGCAGCGGGCTGATCGGCCACCTGCTGTGGAGCGCCGATAGCGTCTACATCGCCTACACATCCACCTCGCAGGCGGGCGCGCAGAGCGTCTGGGCCTACAACGTGACTACGGGGCATGCGCGCTCCCTCGCCTCTCAGAGCGATGCCAACGACTCCACTGCGGTGGTGGGTCGGCTTGCCTGGCTGCCGTCGGGCGCTTCGGCCACGGTCACGTGGTCCGCGAGTGATGCGGGTAAGGTGACAGGCGTCTTCCGCGCTGCGGCCAATACGAGTTCCGCCGTGACTCGACTCACGCCTCCAGGCAGTTCCTATGCCGCCGCCGATGTGTCATCAGCGGGCGCGTGGTTGCTGGCGAATGGCGCGACGCTGTGGGAGATCGCCGCGGACCAGACGAGTCCTCATGTGGTCGCCGCGCTGGTCAATCAAATATCGCAGATTCACTGGTCGCTCTCGGCGACGAAGGCTGCGGTGGTCTCGGGTGACACGCTTCTTCTGGTGACCCCTGGCCAGGCGCCGATTGTGGTGGCGCACGGTCTGACGGCGCGCAGCCAGGTGGCATGGTCGCCCAAGAGCGACACGCTGGCATGGCAGGCGGGTCAGGCGGTGCTGAGCGCGTCTGTACGCAACGGCGCGGCGGGCGTAGCAAAGACGGTCGCCGCGAACGCCAACGCGAATGCGCTGGTCTGGGCGCCTGACGGTCAGAGTCTCGCGGTGCGGTCTTCCGCTGGACTGATGCTGGTCACGGCGGATGGCGCGCACGTTCGCGCGAGTGACGCCAACGCGGCGGGCGACGGCCAGTTCGCGTGGTCCATTGCCGGGTAATACACTTGTTACCCTGGGCGGCTGTGGCTCCCTCCCCTCGTGAGGGAGGGAAACCAGAGTGATCGAAGCGTCTCGCAGCGGAATGGTGAAGTACGCCTAACCCAGTTCCGCCGCCTGACGCTGGAAGTCCTGGAACAGGCGGTTCTGCTCCTCTCCCTCGAACGCGCTCACGACGCCGACGTTCTGCACGACCAGCGTTGCCCGGTTTGTCAGGCGCAGGAACTCCTCGCTGTAACGCGCACTGTTCAACTTGTCGCGGTCTCCGCGCAGGAGAATGAACCCGCTCAAGTCCCCACCATGTGGCTCGAGGAACACCGGCTCGAAGCTTTCGATCTGGCCCTGTTGCTGCAAGCGACCATAGTACTGAACTGCCTCGCTAAACACCTGGAGTGCCTGCTGCGCGCGACCCGGCACTACGGGACCATACCCGATGAAGAGCGCTGCATTCGCCATAGCCTCTCCTCCTCTACACGTGCTCGCGTGCTCTATCTACCGCAACGCCCAAATGCCCACCACCACGTTAGCAGCGATGGGTGACGGACGCGAAAGGAGCAGCAGAAGACAGGCCAACATCACGGGAGCTTGCTGGACCAGAATTCCTGTTACCATTGAAATGAATCGCTTGCTTGGCCCGCCATATGCGATGGTTTCTGGCATCATGGAACACACGTTCAGGTCGCACTTTACCGACCGCTAGCCCGCTTGGGCTAGCCCCATCTCCGGACAAATGCGTCATGAGTTTGCGCCTCCAACTGCTTTATTCTTCGTGCTTTTATCGGCGGATTTTCAGGAAATAAGGGGGCTGGCGAGAAGTAGGTTGACATACTGTGCTTTCGGATAGCCCAAGTTTCCCTTTGACAGATTGCTTGTGGTCGCCTATGCTTCCACCGCTGCTTGTCAAGCTGGCTCCGGGGAATTCTCGCGCGTATGGATCGCGCATTGCCCGCAGTTCCGGCTTTCTCTGGCACGGAGGTAGGATTATCATGGCACAAGCCGCCGAAAGGACAACGCCTGCGCAGAGTACATCACCAGGAGTTCAGGTGGATACGATGAATGCAGCCGTGGCGCAAGGGTCGCTCGACCGCGAGAAGGTGCTGCCGCTGCCGGGTTGGCTGGTGAAGGTCTATTTCATCTTCCCGGTCATCCTCTACATCCCGGACGCCATCTTCAACTACTACGTGTACTCTGACGGCTGGAATACCGCCGACGCCAGCCCACTTGTTCAGGTGGGCAAGGTAGCGCTGGTCTCGTTCCTCTCGATTGGCGTGGTGGGCATGGCGTACCTCCTCTCGGTGCTGGCGCCGTGGCACTGGGGCCAGGGACACCGCGTTCAGGCGTTCTTCTGTGGTCTTGGGGTCGTTATCGCGACCGCGATTACCACCTGGAACAGCCTGGCCTATCGCAGCGAGAGCTTTGTCCATTTCAAGACCGATCAGTGGGCGTTTAACGTCTGGCCCGATCTGAAGGCGAACAACATCAGCATCACGATGATTCTGGTCTCGATTGCGCCGCCGTTCTGGGGTCTCTTCTGGGCGATTGTCCAGCCGACCGAGACGGGCCGCAGCCTGCGCCAGTTGCAGGAGTCCCACGCTGAGCGGCTGCTGCGTGTGCAGCATGAGGCCGAGGTGAAACGGCTCAAGGCCGAGGCGAACGCCAAGGTGCGCGAGGCGCAGCTGCGTGGCATGGCCCGTACGGCTGCCACTGCGCGCGAGCAGGCCGCGGAGGTCTTGCGGCGCAAGAAGGCGGACGAGGGCGAGACGGGCGAACAGCCCGCGATGTCTCAGGATGCTCAGCAGGCGGCGTCACAGGCGGACGACGCGAACGACTCGGGCGAGCATCTCGCGCCCCACAAGATCGTCAATCTGCCGACAGTGTCCTCGCGTGATTCTGGACATGGCCGTACCGCCTCGTTCATGAACAGCGTCGCGCCCGCTGGCCCATCGATGCATATGGAGCCTGCCGGTGGCTCATCGTTCCCGTCGCAGTCAGCCCTCTTCGCCGATAGCGACGCCAGTGGTATGCCGAACAGCGACACCTCCGGCGCAACGTGGACGCGCCGCCCATCGATGCTGGCGAGCGATCTGCTGGATGCCGACGCCACCGACACCGACGCGATGACCGGCACCACTGGCCCACGCCAGGCGGTCCGCCGCTCGCCCTATGAGTCGGGTACGCTGATGCGCAGCATGAATGAGGTTCCTGCGGCATACACCCGCGCCTACGATGAGGCGATGAGCGAGCTGAATCCGACTGGCGCCAAGAAGAACGTTTCGGCGACAGCGCTCAACAAGCGGGTAGCCGAGAAACTCAACATCAATGAGGCACAGGCGAAGGCGGTTGTCTCGCGAGTACGCGAATCGCGCCGCACGTCGCGCAGCTAACGCGCCTGTTTCACATCACGCGCAACATGCACATCGGAGTTGGCCAGCACGGTCAGCTCCGATGTCGTTTTTCCGCGAGGGACACCAGTACCAGATGTATCCCCAATGGCGCCCGCTTCTGCTATGCTGTGTGAAAAGGCGGCGTTCAGTAGAAATGCGTAGCGCCTGGCAGTATGAGATTGGTGAGGGGGCAGGGAGACGTGTGGCTGGCAGCGCAACGGTCTGATTCCTCTGATTCCCGGCGAAACCCATCGCGGCGCATCGTGGCGCGCGTGGCGCGGACGCTGCTGCTGGCGCTGGTTGGCGGCGCGCTGCTGCTGGTAGCTTTCACGGCGCGCCAGGCAGCCCAGGGCGACGTCTCGGCGGCGCTGGCGTGTGGACTGGGCAATCCGCAGACGATGCTGGCTAACAAGATTCCCGCGCTGCTCTATCCAGTCACGCCTGACATGCCCCAAAACGCGCCTCAGGGTGTCTTCCCGCTCGACTACGCGGTCAATACCTCGATTCCCTTCACCGAAGACTTGAGCCGCGTGCCGGGCGCGCCGAAACTCAGCAGTTTTAAGTGGAAATGGAACTTCGGCGATGGCACGGGCGATATCTTCATCCAAAGCCCGTCACATACCTTCACGAAGACCGGCACCTTCTACGTTGGCTC
Source organism: Ktedonobacterales bacterium (assembly GCA_025928125.1). Classification (GTDB taxonomy): domain Bacteria; phylum Chloroflexota; class Ktedonobacteria; order Ktedonobacterales; family JADMIN01; genus DAHUXT01. The sequence goes on along the minus strand of JAICKD010000271.1, from coordinate 1,365 downwards.
GTGGATATGGGATACTACGACCGGCCAATGGGACAGCTTCGATAGCGCGCAAATTCATATCATTTCCAATGTCGTGACCAATCAACCGGTGGCGAAGGCTGCCTCTAACATGGCGGTGACGGCCATTGGTCAGTCGGTGACATTTGACGCCGCTGGCTCCCACTCCGGTGATGGCTCGCAGCTAAAATACCTCTGGAACTTCAACGATGGCACGACCGCGACCACCGCACACGTCGTGCATCAGTTCCCGCTCAACGGCAGCACATTCGCCGCGTTGGTCGTGACCGATGCGCGCGGGGCGCAGAGCCTGGCGACGGTGAATATCACGATTCAGGCGCAGGCGCCCACCGCCTCGCTATCCGCCAGCGACCTGGAGGTGGACGCGGGCAGCACGGTCAACTTCGACGCCAGCCAGTCGGCGCCGCCGCAGGGCGTGGCTGGCGATGCTCTTGCGAAATACGTCTGGAGCTTCGGCGATGGTAGCGCTTCCCAGACGACGCAGTCGCCCACAACCGCACATACCTACCAGAAGGCAGGATCGTACAAGGTCACGCTGACGGTCTACGATACGCCGGGCGCGCAGGCCACCGCGACGCTGACGGTGAAGGTGCTGGGCGCGGCGAGTGGCGGCCTGAGCCCGCTGGTCATCATCGGCGGTATCGCGCTGCTGGTTGGGTTGGGGATCGGCCTCTATGCGTTCTGGCAGCAGCGGCGGCGCGCCGAGATGGTCCGCCGCTATCAGGAGGCGCAGGCGCTCGTGCGAGCTCGCCGGGGGCAGGGGCAGCGCGGCCCGCGTGGGCCAAACGGTGGCGGTGGCTACGGCAACTCCGGCTCCTATGGCAATGGACGCCAGCCCGTGATGCGTGGCGGCCCACCGCAACGCTATGATCGCCCGCAGGGATCGAGCCAGCCGGGGCAGCGTCGCCCGCCCGCCTCGCCTGGAGGACGCCCACCACGCCAGTCTGGCCGCGACGGGTGGTAGCCAGCCCCCTCCCCCTAAAGGGAGGGGGGATCAGAGCCAGAGCCGTCGCCAGTCGCCGCATTGGTCGCCTTGGCCCTCTCCCTTTAGGGGGAGGGTAGCCGAAGGCCGGGAGGGGGCGGCGTGCTTCGCATTGCACCTGTGTGCCGTGCGCATCGCACATGGACTCGGCGGGCTGATGGTACACTTCTAAAGAAGAGATTTCGTGATAACAAGCGAGGAATAGCGCATACATGACAGATTCGACATCGGGGCCGGATAACGCTTCAGACGATGATGCATCAGAGCAGGAAGTGATCCTTGAGGTAGCCTGCAACGTCTCCGACAAACTGGAAGAGGCCGTCGGGCTTGGCGAAGAAGACCTGCTGCGGGTGGCGCTGCTCACG
>JAICKD010000023.1 GCA_025928125.1 Ktedonobacterales bacterium | reverse complement strand
GATGACAGTAGCCCGCAGTGTGCCAGAAACCCTCGTTGAAGACGATGCCATACGGATCGAAGTCGCGCTCCGACTCATCACCGCTCCAGGCGCGATAGCGCATGTGTACCCGCCTGCGCCGCTGGACCGCGTTGCTCAGCGCAACCACAACCTCGTTCTGCGGCGAGGCAGGCGGCGCCGGGACATGAAAGGTAATCGCCTCTTGCAGGCTCCTGGCCTGTTGCAGAGGCTGTTCGGGCAGCACGCGCTCGGTCTTCGCGAGCGCTCCCTCCACCGCCGCCACCTCGACCGGGAAGCGAAACTCGCGGATCGCGAGCAGCCCAAGCGTCAGCGCGACCGCCTCGCCATCGGTGAACATCAGCGGCGGCATGCGGTGGCCGCGCCGCAGACGGTACGCGCCATAGACGCCCCGCCCCGCCTCGACGGGGATGCCCATATCTTGCAGCATAACGATATAGCGCCGGACTGTGCGCTCATCGACTTCGAGCCGCCGGGCAAGCTCCGGGCCGCTCATCTGATGGCGCGATTCTAGCAGTTCGAGCACGGTCAGGAGGCGCGTTGTCGGAGAATACATGCCTGTCACATCTTCCACAATTCGCTGTAATCAGGGCCGATTCCGCCCTGATTTGCCAGTATACTGTGAGTATACGAGAGTGGCGCAAGTCGGTCCGCGGCGCAGTCAGAAGTAGTCAGGAGCAAGTGTTACCGCATCGCAGTTGGGCAGACGCCCAGAAGCAAGAAAGGCCTCGATATGGAGACGACAGCGATTCAGCCATTTACCATCGACATTCCACAGGCCGACCTCGACGACCTGCGTGATCGCTTGGCGCGCACGCGCTGGCCGGAGGAAGTGTCCAATGTCGGCTGGAGTCGCGGCGTGCCGCTGAACTATCTGAAGGAGCTGGCCGAACACTGGCGCACAGACTACGACTGGCGGGTGTATGAGGCGCGTCTCAACCAGTATCCGCAGTTCATCACCGAGATCGACGGCGCGCATATCTACTTTCTGCATGTGCGCTCGCCTGAGCCGGATGCCCTGCCGCTGATTCTCACCCATGGCTGGCCCGGCTCGGTCGTAGAGTTCCTCAACGTCATCGGCCCGCTCGCTGACCCGCGCGCGCATGGTGGCGACCCCGCCGACGCCTTCCATCTGGTGATCCCTTCGATTCCTGGCTACGGCTTCTCTGGCCCAACCCACGACGCTGGATGGACCACGGATCGGGTTGCGCAGGCGTGGGCAGTGTTAATGCGCCGCCTCGGCCACGAGCGTTATGGCGCGCAGGGTGGCGACTGGGGCGCGTTTGTCTCGCCAGCGCTGGGGCGCGCCGACCCGGAACACGTGATCGGTGTGCATGTGAATGCGGCCACAATGGGTTTTATCCCGTTCGGCCCCGTCGCCGACGACCAGCTTGCCAGCTTCACCGATGCCGAAAAGCAGCGGCTGGAACGCCTCAATCGCTTCCTGACCGACGGGAACGCCTACTTCCAGGTACAAGCTACCCGGCCGCAGACACTCGCATACGGGCTGACCGACTCGCCGGTCGGCCAGCTTGCCTGGATCGTCGAGAAATTCAAAGAGTGGACCTACCCGTCGGAGAATATGCCCGAGCAGGCGATTGACCGTGACCTTATGCTGACCGACGTGATGCTCTACTGGCTTACGAAGACGGCTGGCTCCTCGGCGCAGACGTATTATGAGAATATGCATGCGTCCAACTGGGGCCAGCAGCTGGGTACCACACCGACAGGCGTGGCAGTCTTTGCCGAGGATGTCGCCATCCGCCGTTACGCCGAGCAGGCGAACAATATCGTCCATTGGTCGGAGTTCGACCGCGGAGGTCACTTCGCCGCGATGGAGGCGCCCGACCTGCTCGTCGGCGACATCCGCCAGTTCTACCGCTCGTTGCGCGCGCGGAAGTAGACTGGGTACGGTTGGAGATGCTGGCTGGGTATGGATGGAATATCTCCCCAGCCAGCTGCGGACAATAGATTGTAGACACGATCAGGAGCTTGTCATGACGCCAGCGGATATCGGTTTGCAGCGTCTCGCGCAGCAGCGGCTCATCGGCCAGCGCCTCGCGACGCCAGCGGAGGCGGTCGGCTGGTTCGGCGCGGTTCAGTCGCAGGAATACCTGGGGGCGATCTGGTCGCTGGGCATGCGCATGGCTGGCGCCGCGACCGACGACGTGATCGAGCGCGCCTTCACCGAGGGGACGATCCTGCGTACCCATGTCATGCGCCCAACCTGGCATTTCGTGGCCCCCGCCGATATTCGCTGGCTGCTGGAGTTGACCGCGCCGCGCATCAAAGCCACGATAGCCTATTATGACCGCCAGCATGGCCTCGATGACGCGCTCTATGCCCGCTGCGATAAGATCATCGCCAGGGCGCTGGAAGGCGGGAAGCACCTGACCCGCGCCGAACTGGGAAAGGCGCTGGTGGAGTCCGGCATCGTGGTCGAAGGGCAGCGGCTGGGCCATGTCATCTTCCACGCCGAGCTAGACGCGGTGGTGTGCAGCGGCCCCCGACGCGGGAAGCAGTTCACCTACGCGCTGCTAGCGGAGCGCGCGCCGACCGCCAGGACGCTGACGCGCGATGAGGCGCTAGCCGAACTGACCCGGCGCTACTTCACCAGCCACGGGCCAGCGACGGCCCGCGATTTCGCCTGGTGGTCGGGGCTGACGCTGGCGGACGTCCGGGCGGGCCTGACGTTGGTTGGCGCTGACCTCAGCCACGAGGAGATCGCGGGCCAGACCTACTGGTTCCCGGCCTCGCTACTCCCAGCCGTAGAACCGTCCGAGGTGGCTTTCCTGCTGCCGACCTATGACGAGTTCCTGGTGGGTTACAGTGGCTTCGGCGCAGCGCTGACGGGCGGGCGCGGCAACGGCGAGCGGACGGCGTTCAGCGCGACGATAGTCATCGGCGGTCGGGTCGTCGGCAACTGGCGGCGCACCGTCACAAAGAGCGCGGCAGTGGTCGAGCTAGCGCCATTCGCCCCGCTGACGGCATCCGAACGCGAGGCGGTTCTCGCCGCCGCCAGCCGCTTCGGCGCGTTCCTCGGCATGCCGGTGGAGTGCGTAGGCGTCTAAATCTTGCTGCCAATGAGATACTATAGTTGAGATGGCAGTCACCTCATTGCGGGGCTATCTGGCTGGCGATGGTTGCGCATGCGCTCACTCGCCGCTGGGGCTAGATCGCGTCTCGGCCTAAATTTGTCTGATACCATACGTTACATCTATGACGCGCATATGACGCACTGAAGCATGAAATGAAGGGAAACGCGCCGACGTGTTTACGGGTGAAGAACTGTTGAAAATCGCTGGTGTCGCGCCGACAGGTGGCGCGTTACCAGAGACATTTGCTGGCGCGGCGGTAGATAGCCGTCTCGTCCAGCCGGGCGAGTTGTTCATTGCGCTCCGGGGCGAGCGCACCGATGGCCACCGCTTCATCGAGGCGGCGGTACGCGCGGGCGCGGCGGCTGTGCTCTGCGCCCAACCCGACGCCTACGCCACCAGCCAGAATATTCCACAGCTCGTCGTCGCCAACCCGGTGGAGACGCTGCAATGGCTGGCGCAGGCCCGGTTGGCGCGGCAGCCCTCCACGCGCGTGATTGGCATCGCCGGGAGCAACGGCAAGACGACGGTGAAGGAGGCGACGGCGGCGCTGCTGGCGCATCTCGCGCCCACCCTCAAGCCGGTTGGCAGCTTCAACACGGAGGTCGGCGTCCCCCTGACGCTGCTGCGGCTCTCCGCTGAGCACCAGTTTGCCGTGCTGGAGATGGGGGCGCAGCGCATCGGCGAGGTGGCGCTGCTCTGCCGTGTCGCGCCGCCGCAGATTGGCGTGGTGACGGTCATCGGGCCGGAGCACCTGGAATACTTTGGCAGCATGGATAACGTCATCCTCGGCGAGCGCGAGATCGTGGAGGCGCTCACCCCCGACGGTGTCGCCATCCTCAACGACGACGACCCCGACGTGCGTGCGATGGCGGAGCATACCAAGGCGAAGGTCATTCGCTACGGACGGAGCGAGACAGCGGAGGTGCGCGCGCTCGATCCACTTGGCGACCCGCTGACCGGGATGAGCTTCACGCTGGCCTGGAAGGATGAGCAGGCGGACGTGCGGCTGCGGCTGCCGGGCGTCCACGCGATCAGCACGGCGCTGGCGGCGGCCAGTGTCGCCCTGCACTGCGGGATGGCGCTGCCCGCCGTGGCCGAGGCTTTGGGTGAGGTACGTGCGTCGAAGCGGCGCGGCGAGATCCACAAGGCATTCAACGGCGCGACGCTGATAGATGATAGCTATAACGCGAACCGGCAGTCGGCCATCGCGGCAATCGATCTGCTGCGCATGGCGCACGCGGAACCGGGCGCGCGCCGCTGGCTGCTCCTGGGCGATATGCTGGAGCTGGGCATCTATGCGCCATCCGAACACGCGCTGGTGGGCGCATCGGCGGCCATGAGCGTTGATGAGATGGTGCTGGTAGGAGACGCGGTATGGACCGCTGCCGAGGGTGCGCGCGGCGCTGGCATGCCCGCTGAATGCATACACCTCTATCCCGCGCCGTTGCGAGACCCCAAGGCGCTGGCGGCGGCCCATGCGGCGGCGGCGGCCTACGTGCGCGAGCACCTGAAGCCGGAAGACCTCGTGCTGGTGAAAGGCTCGCTCGGCGCGGGGATGGACGCGCTGGTGCAGGCGCTCACGCGGGAAGCGCCGGTACCAGAGGCGGAAGCATGATGGTCTCGATTGTATGAGTGTATGATGGAGGTGGTTCATCCAGCGGGATGATCTCTCGAACCCAGAGCCGAGGGAAGGGGTTGGCGCATGCAGGACTGGTTCAAGAAACTCAAAGATTTAGAGAAGCTCAAGGATATTCAGAATATCCCTGGTTTGTCCGGGGTAATCGAGAACCTGCCGCTGGATAAGATTCCCGTCCCCAGCTTTGGCGACCAACTGCGCGACTTCCGTACCCTGCGCGGCAAGTCCGTCGAGGACCTGGCGACGGAGGTCGGGATTACGCCGATGGCGCTCCGCGACATCGAGAGCGGCAAGCGCTCCGCGCCATCCGAGAGCACGGTGATTGCGCTGGCAAACGCCCTCCACCTGGAGAAAGACGACCGTGAGACGCTGGTGGACTCGGCGGAGCTATCGTCGCCGATGCTCCGTAAAATCCTCGGCAAAGAGAAGTCCGCGCCCGGCCAAACGACGCTGACGGCCGCGATTCTCGTCTTCCTGATCGCCGACATTCGCGGCTACACGCGCTTCACTGAGGAGCACGGCGACGCCGCGGCGGCGCGCCTGACGACACGCTTCAGCGAGCTGGCGCATGGCATCGCCGACCAGTACGATGGGCGGATCGTCGAGGTGCGCGGCGATGAAGTGCTGGCGGTCTTCGCCTCGGCGCGCCAGGCGTTACATGCCGCCCACATGCTCCAGGCGCGCTGCGCTGAAGAGGCGGCGGTCCATCCCGAGCTGCCGCTGGCGATTGGCGTTGGCATGGATGTCGGCGAGCCGATTCCGATGGAGGACGGCGGCTATCGGGGGGCGGCGCTCAATCGGGCGGCGCGGCTCTGTAGCATCGCTGGCCCCGGCGATGTGCTGGTCTCCACCGGCGTCGCCTATATCGCGCCCCAGGTGGACGGCGTTACCTATGTCCATCGCGGAGCGGAGCAGCTCAAGGGCATCGCCGAGCCAACGCCAGTGCTGCTGGCCGCGCGCACCGAGGTGATGGACGCCGACCAGGGCGCCGCGCCAGGCGAGTGAGGGAGCGGCCTGAGTAGCATCGGAGCGCCTGGTCGGCGCGGCCAGGCGCGACCGTGGCTCGACGCGCATCGCCCCGAGCCACTGCTCATACCACTTGTGGTGAGGTTGTTGGCGCAAACCCTCTCCCCCCAGCCCCTCCCCGCATCGGGGAGGGGAGCTAGAGATAGAGATACCACCCGGCGCTGACAACGCGACAACGCCTGAGGCGGCGTCTGGGTCTGGTTCCCCCTCCCTCTTCAGGGGAGGGGGCTAGGGGGAGAGGGCGGTGGCCCCAGTGTCAGTGACAACATCCCAGGCGAAACCAGTATCACCTGCCGCATGCCCGCTACTATGCGCTGCGATAGAGCTTGGTGAAGACAAACTCGCGGTGACCGAGCGCCTCCGCACAGGTGAGCCGCCCGTTCGCGACGCGGTCGATGAGCGCCATCAGCTGGTCGCCCGCCTCGCGCAGACCATATTCGCGCCACAGCAGCCCAGACACGTCCAGATCAATATGCTCGGACATCGTGCGGGCCGTCAGCGGATTCGCCGTAATCTTGATAACCGGCACAATCGGATTGCCGATCACGTTGCCCTGGCCCGTGGGAAAGAGATGAATCACCGAGCGTGCGGCGCCCATCAGGGTGATGAATTCGGCAGCCGCAGACGACGAATCCATGAAGTTCAGGCCGCGCTTGGTCGGCGCGACTGCTGGCTCCAGCGCATCCACCACGGGAACTGTACCCGTCTTGGCGATGTTGCCCAGCGCCTTTTCCTCGATCGTGCTTAGCCCGCCGCGAATGTTGCCCTGCGTGGGCTGCGATCCCAACAGATTCGCGTCGCTCGACTCGATCTCGGCAAGGTAATTGTCGTACAGCGTCTGGAAGCGGGAACGCACCTCTTCCGTCGCGCACCGCCCGGCAATGATCTGCTCGCCGCCGGTCAGCTCGGATGTCTCACCGAACAAAACCGTGGCGCCCGCCTCCACAAAGCGGTCCACCGCCTGCGAGACGGTGGGACACGAGCCTAATCCGGTCGTCGTATCAGACTCGCCACACTTGATACTGATCGTCAACTCTTCACGGGTGATAGGCTCGCGCCGCAACTCACTCGCCGCCTGCACGAACTGCTGGGCGGTGCGTGAGGCCGCCGCCAGCACCCGGAGATCGCCATGCCGCTCGATGGAGAAGCCCTGCACCAGCTTGCCTGTCCTGGCGATGCCCTCAACCACACGACTCGTCCAGTTCGGTTCAATGCCGACGACGACAGCCGCCGCAACATTGGGATTGGAGCCTGTGCCGATGAGCGTGCGGAACGTCAACTCGAGGTCTTCGCCATACTGCAAGCGCCCATATGCATGGGGCAACGAGATCGTCCCGGAAATGGTGCTGGCGATGTGGTCGCAGACCGCGTTGGAGAGATCGTCAACCGGAAGAATGATGACGTGGTTGCGCACGCCAACACCACCGTCGGGGCGGCGGTAGCCCGTTAGATGCTGTTCTGCCATCGGGCGCTCCTCACATTGTGTACGTGGACCAGTTGGCCAGCAGTGATGGGCTGCCGCGTCAACGCCACTGGCGCCCCATATTCGATGACCTCAGCATCCGCGACGAGATCCACCAGAGCGACTTTGTGGCCGAGCGGAATCTCCTCCGTCACCGTCATCTGTGCCTCGCGGTCGCTATCCAGGTAGACGACCAACCGTTCGCCGGGCGCCACGTCCTGGACCGCCACCGCGACCATGTCGCCCTCGTTGTGCGCGAGGAATGCCGGAGCCGTTGGCGGTGCCTGCGTGCGTGTCTCAGATTCATCCGAAGGCTGCCACATCGTCATGAGTGCTCTGTCTCCTGTTCGCTCTGAGAGTTCCTGGCAAAACGCCGTTCTTAGCCGCGGCATTCATGCCGCGAAGCCGGCCCACTCCTCATCATTGCCACTGGGGCATGACCGTTTTGTTTGGCCTTCTAAGAACGGAACAGAGATGCGCCTTGGTGGGCCGTTGGCAAGTCAAATCAGTCGCCAACGGCTTCCAATACCCATTCGGGAAGCTCCAATGGCCGCTCCATCTCCGGGTCTAGCGGCGAGCGATACGGCTTGCCGCTGGCGCGCCGCTCGAAGTCGGCACGGGCAGCCTGGCGCAGCGCGTCGTCGGTCAGGAGGTCAACGCCGGTGGCCGCCAGCACGCGCGCAGCGGCGAACGCGCCTTTCAGGCCGATACCCGTGCCGTGGCACGCAGTCGCGGCCCAGGTGTGCATCCCAATGCCCAGCGGCACTGTCGGCTGGCCACATCCCATCGTAGGCGCGCACCAGCTGACGTCGCCGACATCGGTCGAAAAGCCGAAGGCCGGTTCATCCTTGGAGAGAGGAGCCGTCGCCTGGGCCATCCCCTCCGGCTCAGCCCCGGCGTTCCGCTGGAGCTCGCGGGCGAAGGCTTGCTCGGCCTCGGTGTAGCTGGGAACCCCGACGCGCTCAAGATGGGCCTGCATGCATTCGGCCAGCGGACGATTCGGCAGCAAGTCATATGCGCCGGAGTAGACCAGCGCCGCCGCCCGGGTCTGGGTCGCCAGCGCCGCGCCCTCGGCAATCTGTTTGATCCACGCGGTGGACGCCTCGACGTGCGCCCGGTCGATGTCACGCACAAAGAGACGCATCCTGGCATAGTCCGGCACCACATTGGGCGCCTCGCCGCCCGCCTCGACGACATAATGGATTCGGGCGGTCGGCTCGACATGTTCGCGCATCAGGTTGATGCCGTGAGCGCACAGTTCCGTCGCGTGGAGCGCGCTACGTCCGTGCCAGGGGGCAGCCCCGGCGTGAGCGGCTGTGCCGAAGAACTCGATCCGCACGCTATTGATGGCGGCTGAACGGTGATTCGCCACTGCGGCATCGGCGCCGGGATGCCAGTGCAGCACGGCATCCAGATCGTCGAAGAGTCCGGCGCGCGCCATATAGACCTTGGCCCCCTCGGTTTCCTCGGCGGCGCAGCCATAGACCCGCAGCATGCCGGGCAGCTGGCGCTCGTCCATCAGCTGTTTCAAGGCGATGGCCGCTCCCATGGCAGCCGCTCCGAGCAGATTATGACCGCAGCCATGCCCGCTGGTCACCTTGTCCTCGCGCGGGGCTTTCTCTGGGACTGGTGCGTTGCCCAGCCCTGGCAGCGCGTCGTATTCGGTCAGAATCCCAAGCCGAGGCTGGCCCGGTTGCGCCGTACCCCATTCGGCGATGAACGCCGTCGGCACGTTCGCCGTACCCCGGCTGCTGATTGTAAATCCCGCATCTTGCAGGCAGGTCATCAGCAACCGCGCCGACTGCACCTCCTGGAGCGAAAGCTCGGCAAGCCGCCACAGCTCGCTGGCCAGACGCTCCATCGTGGGCTGTGTCTGCTCGACGGCCTCATCAATCGCCGCGAATGAGACTCCTGATGTCATCTGCCTGCCTTTCTGAGCAATCCTCTCCTATCCCGTTACAAGTATTTTGCGGCGTTCGCCAGGAACACGAGCGATGCGCGAACCATCAGCGCTGGACCTGAACTTACCGCGTAGCCTGAATCTGCTCGATGGCGTCTCTGAGGCGGTCGATCTCCGCTTCGGTATTGTAGAAGCCGGTCGAGATGCGGTTGGCGTCGGGGTCATGCGTATCACGGATGAGGATGCCAGAGGCGCCGAGCTTCTCGGTCAACTCGGGCGGCGCGATTCCCTCCACGCGGAAATGCAGCAGTCCGGCCATCTGGTCTCGTGGGGTCATCATCGTCACACCGTCGAGCGTCGCGAGCGCCTCATAGCAGTAGCGCCCAAGCGTGGCAATCCGCCGGTAGGCCCAGTCCCACCCGATATCTTCGCCGATCCAGCGTAGGCTCTCCCGCAATGCTCTCAGTCCACCGGGATAGACCGTGGAGACGTCATAGCGTCGAGCGGTGTCTGCGGGGACGTAGTTGCCGTCGTGATCGCTCATCCCGAACTGGATGCCAAAGAAGCCGATGAAGGTCTGCTGGATATCTCCCCAGCGTTCCCTGCGGACGAACAGCGCGCCTGTGCCATCAGGGCCGCAGAGCCACTTCTGCCCCGAACAGGCGTATGCGTCCACCCCAAGCTCGTAGACATTCGATGGAACCATACCGGCGGACTGCGCCGCATCGCAGATGAAGAGCGCCCCCACGCTGTGCGCCAGATCGGCCAGCTCACGCACCGGAAGCACCATACCAGTCGCCCAACTGACATGCGACAGGACTACCGCCTTCGTGCGCGGACTCAGCGCCTTGCGCAACTCCTCGACAGGGTCGCGGCCCGGCAGCGCGATCTCCGTCTGGCGAACCTTCACGCCATAGCGCTGATGCAACAGATACGCGGGGTACAAGCCACCAGGATGCTCCGCGACCGAGGTGATGATCTCGTCGCCCTGCTGCCAGCGCAGCCCCATGATAGCGATATTCATTCCTTCGGTGGTGTTATGCGTGAGCGCAATCTCGGCGGGATCACACTGCAACAGGGTCGCCACCGAGCTTCGCGTGTCGTCGAGATTTTGGAACAGCCGGGTGAACGCTGTGTGGCTGATACGTCCTTCGTCCAGTTCCAGCGCTGAGCTTGCAACCAGCGCATCATGGCTGCGTCGTGGCAACGGCCCGTTCGTGCCAGCGTTGAAATAGAGATAGCGCGCGGTAACCGGCAATTCGTTGCGAATAGCCGCAATCTTCTCCGTTTCGCTCTGTGGCGTGGGCAGCCTCTGCCCCTGAGACTCTGTAGACTCCGTCGTCATTTCGCGCTCCTCATGCCGCAGTGTCGCAAACATGTCAAAACGCCACAACGCTCGTCGCTTGCCGTGGATGGGCGACAGCCTGTGTCTCTATGAAGACTATAGTAGCATGCATGGTCGCAGCGCCTGTGACGAGCGCCATCTTCCCATCGATATTACCCATCGCGGCGATCTCAATGCGAGATTCATACTAATTGTGGTGAGGTTGTTGGCGCAGACCCTCTCCCCCAGCCCCGGCCTCCGGCCCGCTGCCGCTCCGCGCGCTCGTCGCGCGCTTCGAGCCTATCGGCTCGCGCGTCTGCCCCCGACGCGGGGAGGGGAGCCAGAGAGCCAGCACGCCAGCGGCTGCGTCTGGGTCTGAGTCTGAGTCTGGCTCTGGCTCTGGTCCCCTCTCCCTGCAAGGGGGAGGGGTTAGGGGAGGGGGCGGTGGCCCCAGTGTCAGTGACATCATCCCAGGCGAAACCAATATCAGCCATGGGGCGCAGAGCAACAGAAGATGCGGGCGGCCAGTTTCCGGGCGGAGATGGTCAGTCGCGGGCCTGCCGCGCCGCCAGCCATGCCGCGCCGATGACGCCGGAGTCATCGCCCAGCCCGCACTTGACGATGGTCAGCGAGCGCGTCGCCGCAGGGAGCGCAGCCTCATGGGCGCGCAGGGAGGCGCGTTCGAGCACGAGAGGCGCTGCCTCGATCAACCCGCCGCCGACGACGATGCACTGTGGATTGTAGAAGGTCGCCAGCGAGCCGAGGCCCGCGCCCAGGTAGTCCGCCGCTTCGGTCACAGTCTCGATCACCAGTTCGTCGCCATCGTCAATGCAGCGCGCGATCATCTTCGAGCGTATCGCGCTATCCCCTTCCTTGAGCAGCTCGCGCAATTTCGAGGAACGCCCACGCGCCAGCTCCGCCAGCAGCACGCGCGTCACCGCCGAACGTGAGGCGTAGGCCTCCAGGTGGCCGCGACCGCCGCAGCCACAGATCCGCCCGCCATACTGCACGATGGTATGGCCGATCTCGCCCGCCGTGCCGGTGAAGCCGCGCCGTATCTGCCCGCCCTGCATGATCGCCGAGCCAACCCCGGTGCCGACGAAGACGCAGACGAAATCGTCATAACCGCGCCCCGCGCCAAACTGCTGCTCGCCGTACGTGGCGACCTCCACATCGTTGCCGACGACCACTGGAACGTTGAACGCCTTTTGCAGCAGATCAGCCAGCGCGAGATTCCTCAACCCCTGCGCCAGATTGGGCGAGGATAGCAAGACCCCCTTCGCGCGATCCACCTGGCCAGCGATGCCGATGCCGATAGCGAGAAGGGACTCGCTATCTGGCAACTTCGCGGCGGCCAGCGCCTCCTGCGCGACGACGAGCAGCCGCTGGGAGAAGAAGTCCACGCCACGCTCGGGATGGGTGCGTTTGCGGGCGGTGGCGAGCACCTTGCCGGTCTCAGCGTCGACAATACCCGCGTAGATTTTGGTGCCACCAACGTCGATGCCCATCACATAGCGTGCTGGCATTGCTGTGTACTCCCCTCGCTCATGCATTCCCGATACGCGATCCGCGCAGCCCATTATATCGCGCAGACCGCGGCATCACGACATCATGAGGGCATCGCGGCGGGCGCGCCATCGACGATGATCGGTGGCGCCGACGATTGCAGGATGAACGGCGCCTGCGGGTCAGGCAACTGGTGGCCCTCCCTGGCAAACCACGCCTGCACATCAAAGGGTCGCTCGCCGCGCGGCGGCTGGAGCCGCTGATAGGTGTCATCCGGCAGAAGGATGCGCGCGTTGGCGGTATCGCGCATGTAGGCGGGTAAGACATCATGGACAATGTGATTGCGCAGCGTGACATCCTCGATGGGGAAGAGCAACTCGATACGGTGGTCCAGATTGCGCTGCATCAGGTCGGCGCTGCCCATCAACACCTCTTCCTGGTCCCCGCCACCATTGGCGAAATAGTAGATGCGGCTGTGCTCCAGAATGCGCCCCACCAGGCTCACCACGCGAATATGCTCGCTAACGCCGGGAATGCCCGGCCGGAGCGAACACATACCGCGCACGATCAGATCGATCTCGACACCGGCCTGCGAGGCGCGATAGAGCGCCTGGATCATGGCGGGATCGACCAGCGAATTGATTTTGAAGATCAGTCGGCCGGAGCCGTTCTCTTTGGCGCGGGTGATTTCGCGCTGGACGCGCGCGAGCAGCCCGGCGCGCAACGCCCCCGGCGCGACCAGCAGCTTATGGTAGGTGACGCCGCGCGCGTAACCCGTCAGTGCGTTGAAGAGGTTGGTGACATCCTCGCCGATATCCTTGCGGCAGGTGAGCAACGCAAAGTCTTCGTAGACGCGCGCCGTCGAGGCATTGTAGTTGCCCGTGCCGAGGTGGATGTAACGGCGCAGCCCGTTCGTTTCCCGGCGCACGACCAGCGCCACCTTCGCGTGCGTCTTCAAATCCACCTGGCCATAGACGACATGGACGCCCGCGCGCTCGAGCATCCGCGCCCACTCGATGTTGTTCTCTTCGTCGAAGCGCGCCTTCAGCTCCACCAGCACGGCCACTTGTTTGCCGTTCTCGCGGGCCCGGATCAGCGCGTC
>JAICKD010000726.1 GCA_025928125.1 Ktedonobacterales bacterium | reverse complement strand
CACATCGCCCGTCACCGGAGCCGCGCTCATCGCCTGAAGCGTATCTTCGAGCCGGTCGAGGAGCGCGTCGATCTCGTCATACTCGATGACTAGTGGCGGCTCGATGCGCACCGTCTGGGCGCTCGTCAGCGTGCCGGAAATCAGTACGCCCCGGCGGAAGAGACCCGCCGAGACCTCATAGCCCAGCTCTGGCGTGCGGAAGTGCTGGCCAATGAGCAGCCCCTTCCCGGTGACGCGGTCATAGATCGAGTCGTAGCGCTCGGCCAGTGGCTTCAACCGCGCGAGCAGATAGTCGCCCTTCTCGGCGGCCTGGCCCGGCAGATCCTCCTCCAGCACCACATTGATCGTCGCAATCGCGGCGGCGCAGGCCAGCGGATTGCCGCCCGTCGTCGTCGTGTGGAAGAACGGGTCGTCGATGAACGTCTGCCAGACCTTTGGCCCAGCGATGAACGCGCCGATGGGCATCACACCGCCACCGAGCGCCTTGGCCGACGTGATGATGTCGGGCACGACGTCCCAGTGATTCACGCCCCAGAGCGCGCCCGTGCGGCCGAGGCCAGTCTGCACCTCGTCGGCGATCAACAGCACGCCATACTCATCGCAGAGCTGGCGCAGTCGCGGCCAGAAATCGTCCGGCGGGACGATGGCGCCAGCCTCGCCCTGCACCGGCTCCATCACCACCGCGGCGATATCGTTGCCGACCTCCTGGGCAATGCGCAACTGCTGCTCGACGGCGTCGGCGTCGCCATACGGCACATGGTAAACGTTACCGAGCAACGGCATCGCGGGCTTGCGGAACTTCGCCTTGCCCATCAGGCTGAGGCTGCCCGCCGTCTTGCCGTGGAAGCCACGCACCGCCGCGATGAAGCCAGACTTGCCTGTCGCCGCTTTGGCGAACTTCATCGCACCCTCAACGGCCTCCGTGCCACTGGAGACGAAGAACGCATATTGCAGGTCGCCCGGCGCAATGGACGTCAACAGATCAGCCAGCATGCCGCGCGGCCAGTCCAGCAGCTCCTGCGTGGGCATCGGCGAGCGGTCAAGCTGCGCCTTCACGGCGTCAACCACCTTCTGGTGGGACCAGCCGAGGCTCAGCAGCCCATAACCGCCTAGCGCATCGATGTACTTCCGGCCCAGCGCGTCGACAAAGGTGGCGCCGCGTCCGCTCCACTCCACCGAGGCGAAGTCACCGCCCTCGGTGACCGACTTACGATAGTCGAGAAATCCGGGATTGTAGTGTTCGGCAAAGTTTCGCAGCGTCGTGCGAATCAGTTCTTCCGCCTGCGCGCGCTCGAGCGATTTGCTGTGAATGACGTCCAGATACTTGCGTGATGTAGCGATAGCCTGCTGGATCTTCGAATCTTGGTGGGTACTCATATACTCCCTTTATGCGCAGATGTGACATATTCGGCTATGGATGTGCGGCTCCCGGGCAATGCTGGAAACCAGGCGCGCGCTCAATCGAATGCTTCATCATTCGCTCGCTGCCAACCGTGCGCTGATAGCTACGGCAGTGCGGCTGTATGCGACGTACCGTGCTGACGACGGCACTCGCACACATCACAACGAACTGAGAGAATCCGGCGAACCGGAAAATGCGCCTCCGCGACCCGTTCTGCGTACACGGGTACAATCTAGTGGGCGGAACACACGCCGAATCGAGACCTTGATGTGCTGACAATAATCACTGGTGCAATCCTGGCGCGAGATGCATCAATAGGTCTGGCGCGCAGGGAAGCGGTACGACGGGTAAATGGTGGTTTGTCCGTGTCAACGATGCAGCCGAAGACCCGCGAATTCAGTCGGAGAGACTGAGCGGACCGTCTCTTGCAATGTCAGGGAGTGAGATGCGAAACGCCATGACACGGCAGCACTCAAGGTGATCAGGGATAGCAGGTCGCGAGGTGGAATCCGCCGCACATGCGGTAGCGGCGCAGATACTCGGTGCGATCACGCTGCGATAATGAGGGGTCCTGGGCTTTCATAACGGGAAACTCCCACGTTGTGGTACAACGACCTGAGGCCAGTATACCTGAGCGTAGTATAGTTACGCAAGGGGGGAATTTCCCCGATGCACGCTTCCCTGCGCTCGCGATGCCGCGGCTTGCCAGTGTCACGCCGCGCCCTTCGGAGCAGTTCAGTACAGGAAAAGAGCAGCCTCATGACGGTACCTTCGCAGCAGCGCGAGTACGCGGAACAGAACTTTTATGTCGATCAGTTACAGAACGGCTTGCAAATCTTGGGCCAGCGCATGCCCGATCTGGAGTCTGTCTCTGTCTGTTTTTTCGTCCGCACGGGCGCGCGCGACGAGCAT
>JAICKD010000358.1 GCA_025928125.1 Ktedonobacterales bacterium | reverse complement strand
TCGAGACCCTTGCTCAGGCCGCGCAGAATCTGCGAGAGGATGACGCCAGAGTTGCCCCGCGCGCCCATCAGCGCGCCACGCGAGAAGGTGGCGGCGATGGCGCTGGCGGAGGTCTCGGTAGAGTCGGCGATTTCCTTGGTGGCTGCGCGCATGGTGAGCGTCATGTTCGTGCCAGTATCGCCGTCAGGGACGGGGAAGACGTTGAGCGCGTTGATCGCCTCGCGGTGCTGCTCGAGCCAGGCCTGCCCCGCGAGGACGGCGCGCTTCAAATCCTGCCCATCGAAGACGCTGATCTGCTTCGGTCGCGCGCTGGTGAAGCGTGAGAAGAAACCCTTTGCCATGATTCCTGCGGGGGGCCAGCGCCCCAACTCGCCCTCCATTGTGTGTGAGAATCGAACCCGATTTCGTCTATCGTTTATTTTATGAATCGCGACTGACACGCAACGCCTGCACGTTGACGTTGATGCGGACCACCGGCAGCCCAAGCGTGCGCTCGACCGCGAACTTCACATTCGACATGATATTGTGCGCGATCTCGCTGATGCGCAGCCCGTGTTCGAGCACGACATAGAGATCAATACTCACATGGTCATCCACGAAGCGTACCTCGACGCCGCGCCCATACTGTTCGGGCGGGAGCGTCTCGACGGTGGCGAAACGCGGATGGCGGGCGGCGATGCCAACCACGCCGTAGCACTGGGCGACCGCGCGCCCGGCGACCGTGGAGATCGCGCGGGTGGATACCTCTATCCTGCCCGCTGGCTCGCTCTCAGCGGGAGCCTGTCCGTGCGGATAGACGCGCGTGGGATTCACCCCGGCAGGCCCGCTGTGCATCTTCGACATGATCTACCTGACCTTCGCCTGACTTATTCAGAACTGGCGATGCGCCAGCCCCATGAGTATTGGAATTTTCCGGGGATACGCGCTCAGGCCGCAAAGCGCGAGCATGAACTGTTAGCGCGCTACTATATTCGCGCGTATTCTAACACGTCTCGGCCCAGTGTGCTTGCGTAAAAGCGCGGAGTCATGCTATACTAGCCTGGTGCCTTCGGCGCTTCCGCCTGATGTTGCCCATCATCGCGTGAGAGCCAGCGCAATACGCGAACTATGGCGTCTGGCGCCATGTGGCGCATGTTGGGAATGATATACCATTGCCGCTCGCCCCGGTCAACAGGAAGCGGGAATCCGTGACCCGGCAGGGACTAGGCGCGGGAACGAACGACGGGCGCTGGAATATGTCCTGAATGCCCTTTTGTGAGACCAGTATGTGAAGGTGGAGGAATATGTCCGCCCGTTGTGATGTCTGCCACCGCAAGCCCATGTACGGGCATAACGTCAGCCACTCGAACCGCAAAACGAACCGCCGGTTTAACCTCAACCTGCAGCACCGCCGCCTGATGATCGACGGCGAGATGCAGCGTGTCAAGATTTGCACGCGCTGCCTGCGTACGATGGTCAAGGTGCCTAAGGTGCGCAAGATCACGCTGGCCGCTCAGGCGCGTCAGGCCGCCGCGCAATCCGCCCAGGCCGCTACGCCCGCCAGCTAGGCCCGCAGGTCGAGGTTTCACTGCACGATGCCGCTTCCCCTACCAGGAGGAGCGGCTATTTGTGTCTCTGTTATGCGGCAACCGCGTATTTGCGGAAAATGACAGGCGGGGCAGATGAGAGATCATCCACCCCGCCCGGTTCTCGCCATTGCGAGAGACAGATATCACATGCCCTTCGGAATCTTGAGCGATTCTATGGGGTCACGTGGGTGATGAAGGTGCTCCAGTTGGCGAGCGAAGTGCGTGTGCCGCCACAGGTCGGATCCGCACTGTATTGCGCCACTGTGCAGGATTGAGCAATGTACTCGGTCGCCAGCCAGATCGAGCCATCCTGGCCCGCCACGGCGGCGGAGTAGTCGCCCCAGCGCTCGACACCGCTCCCGCCAAACTCTGGATAGCCGGTGAAGCCGTCAGCCGGTCCGACACCAGCGCCTGAGATGTGGACAGCGCCCGCGCCATGAGTCGCATCCACCGCTACATAGGCAGCGCTCGGATAGTAATCCGGGCCAGAGACGGTGAAGCCCATCACACCCTGACCAGCGGGGTTCACGCCAATCGAGGGGAACAGCACACTGTTGTTATCCACGGTGACATAGCCCTGCTTCGCCATGGTGGCTGAGAGGCTTTGTCCGATCAGCTTTGGACTCACGATAAAGTAGGCGATGCCTACCTGGCTGCCGTCGCCGATGACTGTGTTGACACCAGACCACAGCATGCCATTGGCATAGACGACCTGGTTCATGCGGTCATCGTTGCCAGCAAGCTGATTCTCAGGCTCACCGAGCAACTGCCCCTGTGGGAAGTCGCCAGCCTTCTGGGGCGCGTTGCCGGGCTGTCCGTAGGTCTCGGACGATATAACCGTGTGCGCAAGTGTGACCGCCGCCGGATTGCCACTCCTCAGCGCGCCGGTGTTTCCGAGCGACCAGACCGCAATTCGATTATCCAGCGGCGCCGGGCCGAACTGCAATGCGCTCAGGAAGAACTCAGTGTGAATGGCCTGACCCAGCCCCATCGGGGAGCCAGGAGGCGTCGTGGCGGGCTGGATCGAATACCAGATGCCGCCGGCGTCAGGCGTCGGGATTGTTCCCGCGTTGATGTGGACAACCTTCTCGGTCACACCACTGATCAGGCCTGACTTCGACATGGCATAGACCTGCGCGCCATTGAATCCGCCGACGAAGCTCGGGAACTCATTGGTGGAGATGAAGAAGCCGTCACCGTTCGCGCCGATCAGCGGCTGATCGCCGAAGCATGGGCAATCAGGGTTGCTGGGCGTGCCATTCAGGCCATCGTCGGTGGCGTCAATAGAGTAGAGGAACCACGAGCCTCTAGGATCACTCGTCTGACTGACCGCGATGAGCGTGTGCGCGCGCACGGACGGAGCGGGATCTTCTTCGAGAATCGTCAGGAAGAAGCGGTTCGTTCCGGCGTCATAGAGGCACTTCGGGTCGCTCAGGAATGGGCCTCGCTCGCCAGTGGCGCGGTTAATCGCGACTGGCAGGCCAAAGAAGCTGTTCATCGAGGAGGTGGGAGAGATGCGCTGGCCGGACTGGTTGAAGACGACCATGACATCGTTGACCGCCTCAACTACGAATCCATTGCCCACGCACATACCCTGATCCGGCGGCTCCAGGCTGAAGGCGTTGCCGCCATCCTGTGAGCGTGTGTCTACGTGATTGAGACCCGTGAAGCCGGAGGCGCCGGGATTGCTGCTCGTCACGGGATTCGACGTGGGATCGGGCGAGACGGTCGGCGCGTCGGCATAGACGGCGCCGGTGTGTTGATCGCGGTCATCATCCGCTGGCGTCGCGTCGTGTGGGCCATCGCCAACCAGACTGGTGGCGCCGCCACTGATGCGGCCAGTTCCGGTCAGGGAGATGGTTTGCAGTGAGGTCTGCTGTGTGCTGCCCGACGCTGCCTGGGCGGGAGCCTGATGCAGCGCAAATGCGGTGGTAGCCACCGCAGCAATCGCGAGGAACGTCGCCGCGAGGAGGGCGATACGTTTCTTCGTGCTGTGCATTACGTTTCCCTTCGCAATGTGTCGCTTTACACTTATCCTCAGAATGATCAAGCGAGCCTCTGTCGCATGAATATGTACGGTCTGTGACCGTCTGTGACCGTCTGTGACCGCGTTGTCCTTATATCCAGCGAGAGATATCCAGCGAGAGGCCTATTCCGTGCTCTGCTCCCTACTCCCCCTCTCTAAGGTCTTCCTCCACCCAACTTTAGCCTGGAGTGAGCAAAGATGCTCCTATGCCGCAGAACATGTTGAGACATGTTCTGGAGACATCACGTAACGGGCCGCGCCCAGATCGCCTGGCCAACTCCTGCCAGCGAGGTCGGTAATTGTTGTGAGGACGTAATGAGGAAAGCCGGTTCAACTCCACCCTGGCCAACCCATCCACCTTACCAGCTACAACGAAGGATTATGCAGGGAAAGCGGCTCATTCACGTTTCCGTAAATGAAAGACTTTCCCTCATCATACCTGACATGTCAAGTGTTTATACGCAGCTTGGTTACGCAAGAAGCCATACGCCCGGCGCCAGGCCGTATTAGCCGTATTATGAGGCTGTATTATTGGCGATTGTGTCTGCGGAAACAGCGCGCTTGCGGCGCTCGTGGGTGCTCAGTTGGCCGCAGGCGGCGGCGATGTCGTCGCCACGTTCGGCGCGGACACTGTTGCTGACGCCGCCCGCACGGAGCGTCTCGCGGAAGGCGCGGATCGCCTCGCCCGACGGCACAGCATAGCTGGCGGCGGTCTTGTTGACGGGGATGAGGTTGACGTGGCAGAGGTGGCGGAGCGGCGAGAGCAGTGTCGCCAGCTCGCGCGCGTGTTCGGGCGCATCGTTGACGCCCGCCAGCAGCACATACTCGAAGGTGACCTGCCGGTTGGTGCGCGCGACATACTCGCGGCAGGCGTCGAGCACCTGCGCAATCGTATACTTGCGCGGGCCGGGCATCGTCTTCCGGCGCATCTCATCGTGGGGCGCTTGGAGCGAGTTGGCCTTTTTGACCTGACGCGACTCCTCGGCCAGCCGCAGGATGCCCGGCGCGAGGCCGACCGTCGAGATGGT
>JAICKD010000757.1 GCA_025928125.1 Ktedonobacterales bacterium | reverse complement strand
CGCTGAGCAACGCGGTCCAGCGGCGCAGGCGGGTACACATGCGCTATCGCGCCTGGAGCGGTGATGAGTCGGAGCGCGACTTCGATCCGTATGGCATCGTCTTCAACGAGGGTTTCTGGCACACTGCGGGCTACTGTCATCTGCGCCAGGATTTGCGCACGTTTCGCGTGGATCGCATCATGGCCCTCGATCTGGTCGAGTCCGGCGAGCAAACCTTCGAGCGCCCCGTGGACTTCGATGTCCTGGACTTCGTATTGCGGTCGGTCGCCTTCGCGTCGCCCCGCGATCAGGTGGATGTGCTACTGGAGACAACCATGGAGCGCGCACAGCAGGCTATCCCGGCTATTATGGGTACGCTAGAGCCAGCGGAGAACGGGGTAATCTTCCGCCGTGGCGCAACGCAACTGGAGTGGATCGCCCATATCCTGCTGACGCTCGACTTCCCGGTGCATGTCCGCCGGCCCGCCGCGCTACGCGACCTGCTGCGACAGATCGCCAGCAGAGCGCTTCAAATCGTGGGCGGCGAAGATTGAGCGAAATAACGCCTCACGCATGCCGAATGAGCGCCCAGTAATCTCCTGCCTCGGCGCGTCTCCGCTGCTTGGCGTGCCATGGTACGATATGGCGGGGGAGAACACCGCGTGACCATCGAGGCAGACAAGACCGACCTGACGACGGGCTTACAGATAGACCCAGCGACAGACCTCACAAGAGACTCCAACTCCACGACTCGCGACGTTGGCTATCGCCGACTCTTCCGCCTGCCGGGATTTCCGAAGCTTGCCGCCGCCACCGTGCTCGCGCGGACTGGCGGCCAGCTCTGGCAGGTCGCGCTGGTGCTATTCGTGCTCCAGCGCTTCCACTCGCCCGCGCTGGCAGGTTTCGCCACCTTCGTCGCCATTGTACCCGGACTGGTCGTCAGCCCACTCGCGGGCGCGCTGCTCGACCGCTACGGCTGCCTGCGCCTGATTCGGGTGGATCTCTCGGTTGCCGCGCTCGCGCTCGTACTACTGGCGGCGCTCTCGCTGGCGAACGCGCTTACCCCGGCGACCATGCTAGTGATCGTGGCGCTCAGCTCGCTGACGAGTCCGTTGACCATCAGCGGAACCCGCACGCTCTTCCCAAGGGCGGTACCGCGCGAGCTTTGGGACCGCGCGAACGGGGTCGATAGTGGCAGTATGGCGCTAGCCATGGTTGTCGGCCCAGCGCTGGCGGGCTTCCTGGTCGCGTGGTTCGGTGGCGAGGGCGCGTTCTTGCTGACGGCGGCTCTCTTCGTCATCACGTGCGTTGTGCTCTTTGGCATCGTGGAGCCGCCGACGGAGACGGGAGATCGGGAGCCATTGCTACGGGCGGCGTGGCAGTCGCTGGTGTACGTCGTGCGCCACCCGACGTTGCGCGGTGTCATCGTGACGCTGTGGACGACCAATATTCCCTACGGCTTCCTCGTCGTGGCGCTGCCGGTCATGATTTTACGCGAGTTCCACTGGGGCGCGGACGGCGTCGGACTGCTGTGGGCGGTCGCGGGCGTGACGACGGTGGTGGCTGGCCTGGTGGCCGGGCGCATCAACACCGAGGGACGCGAGCGCCAGATCATTGTCGGCGGGATGATCTTCGCGGCGCTCGCATGCGTATGTATACTCCTGCAATCGCCGGTGTCTCTGCTGGCGGGGATGGCGCTGTTGGGCCTGGCCTCCGGCCCAATCGACATTGGCCTCTTCGCGCTACGCCAGCGCCGCACGGACCCGCGCTGGTTCGGGCGTATCTTCGCCGTCTCGATGAGCCTGAATTTCGCCGGAATGCCCGTCGGGTCGGCGCTGGCTGGCCCGGTGGTCGAGCAGTCGATTCCACTCGCGCTGCTGGTCGCGGTCGTCATCTCGGCGATTGGCTGTGTCGTACCCTTGCTCGTCATCCCACGCGACGGCTAGTGTCCGCTACCCACAAGCTCGTGCTCGACGCCTGAAACCTCCTGCTCGACGCCCTTTGCTACGCCATGCTCAACGGTCAGCGCCGCGCGCACGGCTTCGCGCATGAGCATCGTCAGTCCAGCGGCATAGGCGGCAAGCACGCCAATCACTGCCGCCGCCACGTCGATGAGCGTCGTGGGTGGCCAGAGATGCCCATCATTCAGGTAGATGACCAGCATCGTCGCCCCCGCCGCGAGGATG
>JAICKD010000079.1 GCA_025928125.1 Ktedonobacterales bacterium | reverse complement strand
GACTGTATCCAACCGCATCGCAGACCATCGGGCCGTTTCTGCGCATTGGCCTGACACCTATGTTCATCACCGAGATCGCGGGGCCAGACGTACCTGGGGAGCGCGTCACGCTTCGCGGGCGCGTGCTCGATGGCGACGGCGGGCCCGTCGACGACGCGCTTATCGAGGTGTGGCAGGCCAACGCCACGGGCAGGTACTCCCACCCCGACGACACGCAGGAGAAGCCGCTGACGCCCGGATTTCAGGGATTTGGCCGCTCGCCCACCGATGACGACGGCGCGTTTCACTTCACCACGATCAAGCCGGGGTCAGCGCCGAGTCCCGACGGGCAGATGCAGGCGCCGCACCTGGCGGTGACCGTCTTCATGCGCGGGCTGCTGCGCCAATTGGTGACGCGGGTCTACTTTCCCGGCGATCCGGCGAATGATACCGACCCCGTCCTGCAACTCGTCCCTGAGGAGCGGCGCGCGACGCTGATTGCGCGGCCCGCGTCGGATGGGACGCTGGAGTGGGATATCCACCTTCAGGGGCCGGACGAGACCGTTTTCTTCGCCACCTGATACGCGCCACGGCGGAGGTTTCGCATGTTCGATCATCTGTTCACCACCGACCGGATGAGAGCCATTCTATCGGATTCGGCGCGCATTCAGGGCATGCTGGACTTCGAGGCGGCCCTGGCGCGGGCGGAGGCGCGCGCGGGCATGATGAGCGAGGAGATCGCGGAGACTATCGCGGCGCACTGCCACGCCGACCGTTTCGCGGTCGCGCCGCTGGCAGAGGCGACGGTGACGGCTGGCAATCCGGCCATCCCGCTGATCGCGGCGCTGACCGAGCGGGTCGCCGCCGATGACGCGGAGGCGGCGCGCTACGTCCACTGGGGAGCCACCAGCCAGGATGCGATGGATACGGGACTCGTCTTGCAACTGCGCGACGCGCTCGATGCGCTGGAGGCCGACCTGACACGACTGGCGGACGCATGCGCGCGACTGGCCGAGCGCACCGCCAATCTCACGATGGCTGGGCGCACCTGGCTCCAGCAGGCGCTGCCGATCACCTTCGGCGTGAAGGCGGCGGGCTGGCTCAGCGCCGTCAATCGCCACCGCGAGCGGCTGCGGCAGATGCGCCCGCGCGTGCTCACCGTGCAGTTGGGTGGCGCGGTCGGCACGCTGGCGGCGTTTGGCTCGAACGGTCTGGTGGTGGCGGAGGCGCTGGCCGATGATCTTGGCCTGGCGCTGCCCGATGTTCCCTGGCACGCGCACCGTGACCGGCTGGTCGAGGTCGCCACAACGCTCGGCGCGCTCGTGGGGACGCTGGGCAAGATGGCGCGCGATATTTCATTGCTGGCGCAGACAGAGGTGGGTGAGGCATTCGAGCCAGCGGAGCCGGGCAAAGGCGCGTCTTCGACCATGCCGCAGAAGCGCAACCCGGTCGGCGCGGCGGTGGCGCTGGCCGCGGCGGTACGCGTGCCGGGGCTGGTGGCGACCATGCTCGCCGCGATGCCCCAGGAGCACGAGCGCGGGCTCGGTGGCTGGCAGGCCGAGTGGGAGACACTGCCAGAGATTGTGCGGCTGGCGGCTGGCGCGCTCTGGCAAATGGCTGAGGTCGCCGAGGGGTTGGAGCTTGACGCTGCTCGTATGCGCGCCAATCTCGACATCACGAAAGGGGTGATCTGCGCCGAGGCGGTCGCAATGGCGCTCGTGCCGATGCTGGGGAAGACGACCGCGCACCAGGTGGTCGAAGACGCCTGCCGCCAGGCGCTGGCCCGGGATGTTACGCTGCGCGCTGCCCTTGTCGATATTCCACAGGTGACGGAGATACTTTCCGCAGATACGTTAGATCGTCTCTGCGACCCACGCAACGCCACCGGGCTTGCGGACCAGCTGATCCAGCGGGCGCTGGCGCGCCGCGTTGAATGAATCACAGTAAAAGGACTCTATGACGCATGCATTCAATTGATCTGCCGTCGGGCAAGTTTTATCACCAGTTTGACGGCCCGCCCGATGCCCCGGTGCTGGTTCTCTCCAATTCGCTGGGTACCGATCATACGATGTGGGATCTTCAGATGCCTGCTCTGGAACGCTATTTCCGCGTGCTACGCTATGACAGCAGGGGGCATGGCGCGTCGGCCGTTCCTCCCGGCCCCTATACCATCGAGATGCTGGGGCAGGACGCACTGGCGACTGATACCCCCGACCAGGAGCCATAGCGCCCAATGTTCCGCAGTCATCGGCGGTCCGATTTGAGGGTTCTTGGTGGCATGAGACATTGAAGGAGGAGGCTCATGCCAGGTGTGCGAGTAGAGCGGCCAGATCACCGATAGCCCACTTCGGTTGCTGGCAAGCCTGGGTCCTGCACCTCGACCGTATAGCGCCAGCAATCCGGTTGCGTTCCGTCGATATCCGTCACGCCGTAGATGCGGGCCAGGTCGGCACTCGAGAGCACCTGTCCGGCATACTGACGTCGTCCCGTTGGATCGGCCGCCAGCGCCACAATCCCGCGCGCCACGTAGGTGGGCGTCTCCGAGATGCAGAAGTGCGGCTCATGCGCGAGCGCCTCG
Source organism: Ktedonobacterales bacterium (assembly GCA_025928125.1). Classification (GTDB taxonomy): domain Bacteria; phylum Chloroflexota; class Ktedonobacteria; order Ktedonobacterales; family JADMIN01; genus DAHUXT01. Next base: position 6,769 of record JAICKD010000079.1, on the reverse strand, counting down.
CGCCAGGTCTCTTCAGTGACGCCAAAATCCTCCAGCATCTGCTCCGAGCGCATCCAGCCAGGGGTCACAGCGACCGCCGTGCAAGACTCATCTTCGAGTTCCGCCGCCAATGCCAGGGCGATCCGTTCGACGTTGGCCTTCACCAGATCGTAGTAGAAGCCGACATTGCGGCGAAAGGCCTTGTTGTACTCCGACGTGCCATCGGTCATCTCGACGATGAGTCCATCGCCGGTCCGCAAGATGAGCGGGAGCGCTTTGGCACTGGTGATGAGATGGGTATGCGCGCCCATACGCAGCATGTAGAGCCCGCCCGCAAGGTCATGCTCCCAGAGCTTCTTGTCCCACTGCGTATACTTGTGTCCACCGAAGATGTCGTTGACCAGGACGTCTAACCGCCCGCGCTCCGCCTCGATGCGGGCTATAAGGCCAGCCACCGCAGCCACGTCCAAATGATCGACGCGGAGAGCGACGCCCTCTCCGCCGGTCGCGAGCATCAGTTCGCCAGTTTCCTCAATCGTCTCAGGTCGATCCATATCCGACGGGCCGGTCGAGCGACTGCTGCGCCCTGTGGCATACACAAAGGCGCCAGCTCGGCAAAGCTCAACAGCGATCGCTCGTCCCGCGCCGCGGGTAGCTCCGGCTACCAACGCGACTTTTCCCTGGAGTGAGTGGCCTACACCGTGCTCTTCCATGCTCTACTCTCCCTTTTTCGTCTGCATCCATTCTTCAGACTCTAACCTTCATACTTCTTGCTCGGTACGATCAAACTGGTAAGCCACATGCCGCAGTCGGACAGAAAACGCCCCAAAGCTGCCCCGCATGACGAATGTGGGATAGCGCCTGTCCCCCCTCGTGATGCATGACGCGCGCTTCCCACTTGCATGCTTGTGGCGCATCATGTATCCTGTTCGCGCCTCGGAAATACCGTCAGATGCTCTTCTTTCCGAAAGGGATCTTATGGAGCGAAACCCTGGCGTTATAGCGTCCCCCGTCCGCCAGCGGCCGTTCACCATTCGGCAGCGACGTGGATTCTGGCGGCTGCTCCGCGCCAACCTCTACGATTTCGCCCTGTTGCTGCGGCAGTCCTGGTTCACCCTGACGCTCTTCGGCATCGTGCTGGTGGTGGGCGCTGGCTATGAATATCAGCACGGCCATCCTGATCTGACCTCGGCGCTCTATAACGCCCTGCAGCTACTGATTTTCCAGAGCAGCGAGCCATTTCCGGGTGATGTGGTGGGCCAGCTGCTCTTCTTCTTACTGCCGCTGCTTGGCCTGCTGGTCATCGTGCAGAGCACGCTCAACTTGGGCCGCCGCGTGCTGGATAAGGGCAGCCGCCAGGAGGCGTGGCAGGTCTCGCTGGCGACCACGTTCAGCAATCATGTCATCGTCTGCGGACTGGGGCGCATTGGGTTGCGCGTCGTCACCCGGCTGATCGAGGCTGGCTATGAGGTCGTCGTCATCGAGCGGAGCTTCCAGTCGCGCTTCGTCGCCCGCGCGCTGGGTATGCACGTTCCCGTCATCGTCGGCGACGCCAGTGAGGCGCTGGCGCTGCGACAGGCTGGCCTCACCCGCGCCCGCGCCGTCATTGCCGACATCAACAACGATCAACTCAATATCGAGATCGCGCTCGCGGCACGGAGCCTTCGCCCGGGGATTCGCGCGATCCTGCGTGCCTTCAACGAGGACCTGGACCGCAATCTGGAGAAGATATTCGGTCCCGATTCCGCCTTCAGCCATTCCGCTCTCGCCGCGCCAACCCTCGCCGCCGCCGCCATCAGCCGCGAGATCAGCTATGCGCTGCCCATCGGCAACGACCTCATCGGCGTCGTCAAGCTCACCATCGCGAAGGGCAGCCAGCTTAGCGGCTCCATACGCGATTTCGAGGCCAGCAGCGGCGTCCTCATCCTCGACCAGCGAACCAGTACGGGCAAACGGCTGCTTGTTGGCCCGGACAGCGCCTTCCATGTCGGCAATCATATGACCTTTATCGGCGCGTTGCCCGCCCTCGAAGCCATACGCCTGCGCAACATCGTGGGTTCCGATCCCATACCGCCGCAGCATCCCACGCCCGACCGCAACACTGTCGTCGTCTGCGGCATTGGCAAGGTCGGCTATCGCGTCATCGAGCGACTTGCTGGCCTGCAAAATCCACCGGATATTGTCGCGATCTCGCTCCCCGGCGACGAGAGTACGTTTCTGCGGCGCGTTTCCAGCCTCCCCGGCGTCACCATCGCCCATGGCGACGCGCGCGACCCGGCGATACTCGGCCAGATTGGACTTGACCACGCCTATTCTGTGGTTGCGGCGACCTCCGACGACCTGACCAACCTGCAGATTGGGCTGGCGGCGCGCGGCGTCCGGCACGACGTCCACCTCGTCGTCCGTGTCTTCAGCGACACGCTGGCCGATGAATTGAACTCGGCATTCGCGATTCGCACCACCTATAGCACCTCGAATCTGGCCAGCCCCACTCTCGCCGCCGCCGCCGTGCTGCACGGGCTGGACGATGGCGGCGTCAATCGCGCCTTCACCGCCACGGGCAGAATCTTCTCCAGCGACGAATTCACTGCCCTGCCGACAGGTCTGATGGATGGCCTGACCGTCGAGCAAATTCGCGTGAAGTATCGCCTATTGATCCTCTCGCTGGACCGCGACGGCGGCCACATCCTCCTGCCGCCGCCCGCTACCACCATCCACGCCAGCGATACGGGTACGCTGGTGGCCCCGCTCGAGGCCATCGAAGCGCTCATCCCCCACGGACGCGTGCGGTAGCGATGAGCGCGCCGGGCAACGCACTACCCGGCGCATGTGCTGGCTGTTCGGGCGACCGGGGTTCCTAAAGCTGGAACTTCGCGCCCGAACAGCTCGGCGTCCTTGCATTCTCCCAACCGTCCCACGTGTCACGGTCAAGGGCATGGACATTGTGTGTGCAGCGTGTGAGTGTGGTGTGGGTTTTTCGTGGTCTGTCGGCGTCTCCTGGCGCATACTTGAGGCATGGCGCACACGCGGGAAACAAGCCCGTCGAGCGAACCTTACTCGTGGTTCGCGACGCCCACAAGGACACAGGAGATTCCACAATGCAGAGACACGATCATGGTCATGCCGACCACACCAACCACGCAGGCCACCACTCCATGATGGACCATTCCGCACACAATCACATGGAAGGCGAGACGGCTACGGGACTTATCGCCGACGACTCGTTCTCGCGGAAGACGGATGGCCTTGCCGCCGCCTGCGCTCCCGAAATCATCGAGTTGCGCGATGGGGACACGTTCGGGCTCACTGCCCGGCCGGTCCGCAAGCGGATTGGCGACGCGACAGTACGCATGCTCAGCTACAACGGTTCGCTTCCCGGCCCGACGCTGCGGGTGGCGCAGGGATCGCAGGTGACGGTCAACTTCACCAACGAGACCGACCTGGAGACGACCGTCCACTGGCACGGCCTACGGCTCGCCAACGAGTTCGACGGTGTGCCTCGCGGCCACCCACACCACGGCATGCAGCGACCAGTCCCGACGGGCGGGAGCTTCAGCTATCGCGTGCGCTTCCCCGATCCGGGCGTCTACTGGTATCACCCGCACATCCGCGAAGACTACGCGCAGGAGATGGGCCTCTACGGCAACATCATCGTCGTCCCCAGCGATCCCGCCTACTGGTCGCCTGTCAACCGCGAGATCGCGCTCACCCTGGACGACATCCTGATCGAGGACGGAGACGTCGCTCCGTTCAGCCGGACGGAGTCGAATCACACGGCGATGGGGCGCTTTGGCAATATCATGCTGGTCAACGGCGAGACGGAATGCACCCTGGAGGCCAATCGCGGCGAGGTGGTGCGACTGTATCTTACCAATACCGCCAATGTCCGCAGCTTCAATGTACGCATCCCCGGCGTGCGGATGAAGCTGGTCGGGCGCGATCATGGGCGGGTCGAGCATGAGGAATTCGTCGAGGAGATGCTACTCGCGCCATCGGAGCGCCTCGTTATCGATGTGATCTTCGAGCAGGTGGGCGCGTTTGCCCTCGAACATCGCACGCCGGAACGCACCTACCGGCTGGGGACAATCCGGGTGAGCGAGCAGGTGGTGAAGCAGTCGTACGCGCGGGAGTTCAACATCACGCGGCGGAGCGAGGAGCTGTCGGCGGAACGAGCGCGGAGCGAGGCAGACTTCACCCGCGATGCTGACAAGACGCTCGCACTCGTCGGCGAGATGCCCGGCATGGACATGAGCCATCACGACCACCATGGCGGCCACGACATGCACGACATGCACACCCACGATGGCGATCACGGCGCGGCGCATAGGGATGACGGCAGCATCGAATGGGAAGATACGATGGCCGCGATGAACGCGATGTCTACGCCAGCGAACATGATCTGGAAGCTGATTGACCGCGAGACGGGCAACGCCAACCACGATATCTGGTGGTCGTTCAAGGTCGGTGATCGCGTGAAGGTGCGGATCGTCAACGAGCCGGACTCGGATCACCCCATGCAGCACCCGGTCCACTTCCACGGGCAGCGCTTCCTCGTGCTGAGCCGCGACGGCGTGCGCAATCCGAATCTCGCCTGGAAGGACACCGAGATGGTGACCGCCGGGCAGACGACAGACCTGCTGGTGGAGATGAGCAACCCCGGCATCTGGATGTCACACTGCCACATCGCCGAGCACCTGGAAGGCGGCATGATGTTCAGCTTCGACGTAGAGGACAACCGATAAGGGTTACGGTAAGGAGACGACCCAATGGCAACGAAGAGAGATGACCGCAAGCACGTCGCGGTCGTGGTCTATCCCGGACTGACGATGCTCGAGTTGATTGGAACCATCTCGGCCCTCGACGGGCTGGGAACGAAGACCGGCTTTCGGACCGTGACCGTAGGCGAGCGCCGAGAACCGCTAGAGAGCGATACCCCAATGCGGTTCATCCCGCAGAGCACCTACGACGAGACGCCCCATCCGTTCGCGGTTCTCGTCCCGGGCAGTGGCGGACTGCGCGCTATTACCGCGATGGGCGACGAGAAGCTGCTGGCGTATGTGCGCGCGGCGGCGGAGGGGGCCGAGCTTGTCGCCTCGGTGGGGAGCGGGGCGCTGATCCTGGCGGCGGCGGGTCTCCTCGCGGGCAGGCGCGCCACGACCCACTGGGCCTACCGTCGGGTGCTGGAGAACCTGGGCGCCACCTACGTCCAGCGGCGCTGGGTCGAAGATGACCGCTTCATCACGGCGGGTGGCGCGTCCGGCGGAATCGATATGGCGCTCCACCTCGTAGGCAACGACACGGGCCGACGGAGCGCACGTCAGGTGCAACTCTGGATCGAGTATGATCCGCAGCCGCCCTTCGGCGCCATTGACCGGCAGCGCGAAGACGCGGACAACGCGCTCGCATCAACCCTGGCCGGGCGTCATGCCGAGGTGGAGCGCGCGCTGGCTCACCGGCCCGACCTGCTGGCGGCTGTGGAGAAGGCGCTCAGCCCTGCCCCGCCGAACGGCATCAGACTCTGAAACAGACATGACCCTAACAGGAAGGAAAGACGGATGTCAGCGGAAGCACAGACCGAGAAGACGATTGCCTTTGTCCTGTATCCGGGACTGACCGTATTCGACCTCGTCGGCCCACTCCAGGTCATCTCTCGCCTGGCGGAGACCCATCCTGAGATTAGCCCGGTCGTCGTGGGAGAGCGCATCGAGCCAATGGCAACCGACGCTGGCGTCGAGGTGCTGCCGAATAAGACGTTCGCCGAGGTACCGCATCCGTATGCGTTTGTCGTACCCGGCGGCGCACAGCCCACACTTCGCGCCATGAGCGACCCCGTAATTCGCGCATATATACGCGGCGCGGCGGAGACCGCCGACGTGGTGGCGTCTGTCTGCTCCGGCGCGCTGATTCTTGCCGCCGTTGGGCTACTCGATGGCCGCCAGGCCACCACGCACTGGGCGGTCGAGAAGATCCTCGAAAGCTACGGCGCGACGTACCAGCGCAAACGCTGGGTAGAGGATGGCAAATTCATCATGTCGGCAGGTGTCTCGGCGGGCATTGACATGGGCCTGCAACTGGCGGCTCGGCTGACGGACGAAGCCACCGCGCGGCAGGTGCAGCTTAGCCTGGACTATGACCCACAGCCACCGTTCGGCAGGCTCGACTACGGTGAGATGGGCCTCCCTCTCCGCGCCAGACGGGCTTTCGCGGCGCTGGGCGCGCCATTGCTCACTGCCCTACCCAAGCGCCTCACCCAACAAAATCGGTAGTGGAATCGCCGTAATATGCGGCCTGTCACCAATAGACAGAAGAGAGAAAGAGAAGGAGAACACCAATGCGCAATCGCAACATCGATGTGCTGATAATCGGCGCTGGCCAGGCGGGTCTGGCGCTGGGCTACCACCTCATGGCGACCGGGTTGCGCTTCCGGATCGTGGATCGCAACCCGCGTATCGGCGATAGCTGGCGCAACCGCTACGACTCGCTGACACTCTTTACGCCGCGCGCCTATAGCGCACTCCCCGGCCTGAGCGTGTCCGGCGACCCGGACGGCTATCCCACGAAAGACGAGATTGCTGACTACCTGGAGCAGTACGCTGACCGATTTGGCCTGCCCGTCGCGCTGGAGACGGGTATCCGCAGCCTCACGCGTGTGGATGGCGGCTTCCGCGCGCGAACGGACGCCGGGGAGATTATCGATGCCCGCAACGTCGTCGTCGCGACTGGCGCGTACCAGACGCCCGCCATCCCACCTATCGCCCATGAGCTCACCGCTGATGTCGCGCAGCTTACG
>JAICKD010000296.1 GCA_025928125.1 Ktedonobacterales bacterium | reverse complement strand
TGTCATCGCGGCGCCGACGGGCGGCGGCGGCTTGCTCTCCGGCACGGCTATCGCGGCGCATGCCATGCGGCCCGGCATCACGGTCGTCGGCGTCGAGACCGAGGCGGCGAACCACGCCTGGCTCTCGCTGCAACAGAACGAACGGGTCAAGATTGCTCCACCCGATACGCTGGCCGACGGCATTCGCACGGCGCAACTGGGTACGCTCACCTGGCCGATCATCCAGCGCGAGGCGGCGGAGGTGGTGCTGGTGAGCGAGGGCGAGGTGAAGGAGGCGATGCGCTTCCTGCTGCTCCGCCTGAAGCTGGTCGTCGAGCCGACCGGCGCGGTGGCGGCTGCCGCGGCGCTCAGTGGCAAGCTGGCGCGCTTCGGGCAGCGGGCGGGCGTCATCCTCTCCGGCGGCAATGTCGAGCCAGAGGTGCTGGCGGCCGTGCTGGCGGAGAAGTAGCGGCGGACGGCTCTGGACCCCCTCTCCCATAGGAGAGGGGGCAGGGGGGTGAGGTCCGGGGCTAGGCGAGCGGCCCCCTCCCGGCCTTGCTCCGCTCGGCCACCCTCCCCCAGCTTGCGCTGGGAGAGGGATTAGACGACCAAAGCGGCGGAGGGCGCGGGTGGCTCTGGTCCCCCCTCTCCCTGCAAGGGGGAGGGGCCGGGGGAGGGGGTCCGCGCTATAGCCTAGAAGCTGCGTGTCACGAAGTAGATCGCGACGAGGACGGCGACAATCGCGACAATCGTCAGCACAATGCCGATGGTGAGGCCCACATTGCCGCCACCGCTAGTCGTGGCATCGTCCGTCGCCGGGTCCGCGCCGTTAGAGCCGCTGGGAGCAGTGCCGCCTGAGGTGGGCGTCGAGCCGCCGGATGTCGCGCCGCTGGCGGTCAGGGCATTGACCAGATTCGTCCCGTCCGGGCTGCCCCAGCCGGTGCAGGCATCCCAGCCCGCGGCTGACTGATAGCCGCCCAGTTGGCCGCCAGTCGGATCGTTGTTACCGCTGGTGACATCGCGGAAGGCATTCGTCTTGCCCAGCGAAGTGTAGAGCAGGGGATTGATATAGCCTACAGGCTTGCCCAACTTCTGATTGGCCCGCGCGATCAGCGCCGACCAGAGTGGCGAGACCGCGCTGGTGCCGCCGACCTCGCTGAGAAGCTGCCCATCCGCCAGAATGGCGTAGCCAGAGACGCCGTCGGCGTTCCCCGCCACATCCGGCACGCCGCGCCCGACATGGTTGCCAGGATTGACCGAAGGTGGCACGATGCCCTTCTGCCAGGATGGCTGCGCGATATCATCGCTCACACCGCCGCCGGTCGCGCCGCCGCCCTGGTCGCGGCCACCATCGTTCCAGACTTTTTCTCCAGTGAATGTATTCCCTGAAAATAGGAGGGTGGTGCCGCCGCAGGCCAGCACGTAGGGGCTGGACGCCGGGAAGTCGACATGGGCGTGGCCATCATCGAGCTGATCGCGCGAGCCATCGTCGCCGGAGGCCGCACAGACGGTAATGCCCTGCAACGCCGCCGCCTGGAACGCCTGGTTCACGGTATTGATTGCCTGGGGCGTCCAGATATCCTGCCCCTCGGTAAAGCCCCAGCTGATCGAGAGCACCGAAGGGCGATTCTGTGTGTCATGGATGGCAGCGGTCACGACATCAACCCACCCCTGTTCGGTGAAGGGAGCAAAGTAGACGACGATCTTTGCGCCGGGGGCAAGCGAGGCCGCGATCTCGATATCGAGCAGTACCTCGGCATCGCTATCCTGATCTTTCCCTGGCTCATTGCCGACGCCGCCGACGGAGACAGCCGTTACCTTGGGGGCTGGCATACCAAGCTGCTGGAAGTACGCCTGGAGGTCGCTGTCAGAGTAGCCGCCGCCAAACTCGAGGATGCCGATACACTGGCCCGTGCCATCGAGATCCTTGGGGAAGTTATAGATTTCGCCCACCTGTGGCGGCGCGAAGCTTCCTGGTGTGCCAAACGCGGGCGCGGTGGCGGTGGCCAGCGCGACGACAGATGAGGAGCCAGAGGCATCCGGGCGCGTATAGCGAATATGCGGGCGCGCCTGGGGACGGTTATCCAACCCGAAGATGCCCTCGATGATCCCTTGCAGTTCGGCGGGGATTTGCACCGGGCCAACGCGGCCACGGTAGTTGCCCCGTGGCGAGGTATACTGTACCAGTTGCACGCGGAACGCCGCCGAGACGTCATGCAAGGTTCCAGAGAGAATGACGATCCGCTGAGAAAGATCGCTCCGAACCACAGTCAGGTGACTCTCCTGGGCAAATTGCTCGACCTTGGTAAGGTCCGCTTGGTCGGCTCCGTAGCGCGCCGCATACTCGTCGGGCGTCAGATAGGTGCGGTCGGCGGGTAGTTGCGCCCCTAGCGCGGCGACCTCGGCGTCGATCTGCGCGTCGGATTCACGCGCGCGGAGTCGTATAGTCACCTCGATCGTTTCATTGGGGTCCAGGGGACCGTCTTCCTGTGCGCCGGGGACAAGTTGACGTTCGCTTCCAGATAGCGCTACATACGGTCGGGGGGCCGTATCCGACATGCAAGTGATCTCACTTTCTACAGGATGACAGGCAGCCGCTCAGCGTGCATCTACAAGGCTCCCCGCGATCAACCACGGATAGCCCAGCCAAACTGGCGGCGTGACCAGTCTATCATAGATAGCAACCATGAGAAAATGATTAATTACCATTAATTGGATAGCTGGTTGTTTGAGACCAATCAAAGAGAGTGTGGATGGCTGTCATGAGCGAGCATGAGGACGCGGTTACAGGTGGCGCCCACGGAGGGAACTGGCGTGTGCTGCCATTTTCGGATGCGCCGATGGGACGGCAACTGGCGCTGAGCGAGGCGGTGCTGGCGGGGTTGGCGGAGAGCCACCGGCCCGCGCTGCGCTGGTACGTGCCGAAGGCGGAGGCGCTGGTAATCGGCAATGGCCAGAAGCCGCGCATCGCCAACTTCGAGACGACCGCCGAGCGCGACATTGGCATCTACCGACGCACCTCCGGCGGGACGGCGGTCTTCGTGAACACCGATCTGCTCAGCCTGGATGTAGCGCTGCCCGCGACGCATTCGCTGGCGACGAGCGATGTGGTGGACGCCTATCGCTGGATGGGCCAGGTCTGGCAGCGGGCGCTGGTCTCGCTGGGCGCGGCGAAGGCGCGGGCGTTGCCGGTGGAGGAGGCGCGCAAACAACCGCCGCTGGCGCAGGATGATCCGCTGCGGCTGGCCTGCTACGGCACGCTCTCGCCCTGGGAGGTCGTGGTGGGCAAGCGCAAGCTGGTGGGGCTGTGCCAGGTACGCCGCCGCCCGGGCGCGCTCTATCAGGTGGGCATCTACCGCCACTTCGTGCCGCGCGCGCTGGGCGAATTGCTCGATCTGGGCAACAACCAGCGCAAGACGCTGGCGACCAGACTGCACAACGCCACAGTCGGTCTGGACGACGCCGCGGGCCGCGCGATCCCCGCCGACGAGGTAATACAGGCCGTCGAGACCGCGCTGGCCGACATCCATGGCGCGACGCTTCAGCCCTCCCGCTGGACCGCCGCCGAGCTACGCGACGCTGACCGCCTCGAACGCGAGCGCTTCCAGCCTTTCGTGGTGGGATAACGGATGGCGCAAGCCGTCTCTCCAACGTAGTGCAGCGAGCCAGAGCCAGACCCATAGCACGGACAAACCAGGCCCAGTACCTCCCACGCATTCTGGTACCCCTCCCTTTTAGGGGCAGCCGCGCCAGCCGTCAGAGCGTGTATTAGGAAATGCTTTGCGGGAGCCTTGTGCATCAAGAAGAGCAAGGTAGAAGAAGTTTGTCTGACCACGTCGTGCTATGGTGGGAATGCTTGCAGGTGACAAGCACCCTCACGAGAGAAAGGTCAGCACACGATGCGAAAAGTGGTCGGCGGTTTATTTACATCCCTTGATGGCGTCGTCGAGGCAGAGCTTCTCCCACAACCTCAGGAAGAAGAGTGGACTCCATTTTATGCGGATATGCAGGACTTCATGGAGGAAGCGATCAACGAGCAGGATGCCGTCCTGCTCGGGCGTGGGACATATCAGGCATGGGCGGCTTTCTGGCCCACCGCGCCCGCCGAACTCCCCTTTACTGGCTTCATTAACCCGGTCCACAAGTACGTGGTTTCCACCACCTTGAGCAACGTCGAGGCATGGCAACCTACAACTGTCCTCACGGGAGATATTCGCCAGACGATCACTCAGTTGAAGCAGCAACCTGGGAAGAACATTGGCGTGCATGGCAGTCTGACCCTCATGCGCTCTCTGCTCGAATGGGATCTGCTGGATGAGCTCAATCTGGGTGTTATGCCCATTTTGCTGGGTGGAGGAAGGCGTCTGCTCAACGCTGGAGATAGCCTCAAACGGTTGCAACTCGTCCGTTCCAAAGCCACCACAGCGGGAGGTCTGCTCCTCACCTACCAACCAGCTCGATCCTAGCAACGCGCAAAGGATCTCCCGATGACCTCTCCTCTGAATTTTCCCAAACACGCTCGCGGGCTGGAAGCACGCGTCGAGCACGCGGAGCGGCAGCGGCCCGCAGGGCGGCGGTTAGGGAGAGAGGGCTGTCACCCTAGCGACAATATCCTATGAAGAAACGATGAAACCCCGCCCCTTGGCACATCGTACTATTGCTAGCGCCCAGTGTGCGGCGACCCTTCCTATTACCCCTTGACTACCCCCTTGACAGATTCGATATAAAAAGATATATCTTTATTCGTACGCGACATACAGCCGGAGACTCCTGAGCCGTGCTGCGTCAAAGTCATGAATCTGTATGCATTAACGAAGTGGGGATGGAATGTCGATATCTGTTCAGGCCGTCGAGGCTCATGGACTCATCAAAGACTTCGGCGACAACCGCGCCGTCGATCACGTCGATCTCTCCGTTCAGACCGGGAGCGTCTATGGCGTGCTTGGGCCGAACGGCGCGGGCAAGACCACCGTTATCCGTATGCTCGCGACGCTGCTCCGCCCCGATGGCGGCAGCGCGACCGTCTTCGGGCATGACGTGGTGCGCGAGGCGCATATCGTCCGCCAGCTCATCGGCGTGACCGGGCAGTATGCTTCGGTTGATGAGACGCTGAGCGCGCGCGAGAACCTCTTCCTCTTCTCGCGTCTGAACGGCCTCAGCGCCACAGCAGCGCGGGCCAAATCGGCGGAACTGCTCGAAGAGTTCGGGCTGACGGAGGCCGCCAAGCGCCCGCTGAAGACCATCTCTGGCGGCAGGCGTCGCCGTCTCGATCTCGCGGCGAGCC
>JAICKD010000214.1 GCA_025928125.1 Ktedonobacterales bacterium | reverse complement strand
GGCACGCGCCGCATCTGGATCGGCGCGTCGCTCGACAATACCCCTTCGACTCGCGGATTCGCCACCGCTGGCTTCCAGCCGGTGCTCACACTGACCTACGTCCGGCTGCTGGGCATCCGCCGTGTCTGGATGGCGGGCGATACAGCGGCCTCGCCAGCGCTGGTCACCCGCGCTCGGGAATGTCTGGCAGTGTAGGCGATGGGCCAGGTTCGCGGCGTGATGGCGTTTTACAAAATAGGAGGGACACGCCACACGGCGGGCGGTTAAAACCGCGCCTTTATGGCCTCGCCTGCTGCGCATGCTCCGCCACAAAACCTGCCTACGCAGGTTTCAAAGACGCGCTCACCTGTGGACGATACCGTTGGGGCGAGGTCTGGAGAGTCCGCGTAGGCGGACTTCGTGGCCGCAGGCCCTTCAGGCGCGGTTTTAACCGCCCGCGCACCGCTCCGATAATTGCTAAAACTTCTCCGCATAACGGATTCTGGACGGCTCGCCCTACCATCTATATGTGGGCTGTTCGAGTAGAGTGTTTGCGCTCTACAGCCCGCGCAGGCGGGCTTTGCTGCCAAGGGCAACCGAGGCGCTTAGGCGCGGCTTCAGCCGCCAGCGATAGGAGGATCACTGTGACCAACCAGCATCAGCCAATAGATAGTGAGTATGCGAACGAGGTGAATGCGTTCCGCCAGGAGAAAGATCGCTTCTTCGCCACCACGCAGCAGTCGCCGATCCCGCGCGAGGAGCGTGGCGACAAATTTGGCGGGTTGAACTACTACCCACCCGACCCGGCGTATCGGGTTGCCGCCGAGGTCACGCCCTTCGAGCATCCCGATGTGATCGAGATGGCCACCTCTACGGGCGACATCCGCCCGCAACTGCGCTACGCCGAACTTCGCTTCACTATCGGCGGCGAGAAACTGCGCCTTGTCGGTTTTACCGATCCCGATGTGAGCCACACGCACGAGCTGTTCGTCCCCTTCCGCGACGCCACCTCCGGCCACGAGACCTATGGCGCCGGGCGCTATCTGGAGATCGAGCTCGAGCACCACGCCGATAATTCGCACACCGCTACCATCGACTTCAACCTGGCGTATAGCCCCTACTGCGCCTATAGTCCCTACTATAACTGCCCGATCCCGCCCGCCGAGAATACGCTGCCAGTCGCCATCACCGCAGGCGAGCGCAACTACAGCGAGCATTGAGAGGAACGCGGCAATGACCGATCAGGCATCGTCAGGCGAGAGCGCGGAGATCAGCTGGCCGCTGGACGCGACAACTATAGATGGCACGGTGGTCAGGCCGTCCGGCGCCGGTCCATTCCCTGCCGTAGTCATGGTGGCGGGCAGCGGTCCCACCGACCGCGACTGGAACTCGCCCCTGCTGCCCGGACCCAACGGCAGCGCCCGCCTGCTCGCGGAGACGCTGGCGCAGGCCGGGATTGCCTCACTGCGCTACGACAAGCGCGCTTCGGGTCCACGCGCCCGCGAGAACATGCAGGTCCTGTTCGGCACGATGAGCATGCGAAGCCACCTGGACGAGCTTGCCAGCACCGTTGGCGCCCTCGCCAGTCAGCCATTCGTCCGTGACGACCGCATCTTCGCGCTCGCCAACAGTGAGGGAACCCTCCACGCGCTGAACTACCAGCTACAGCACCCCGCGATTTCCCTCGCGGGGCTTGTGCTGATTGCTCCGCCCGGTCGGCCCGTCGGCGTGGTGGCGCGCGCTCAGCTGGCGGCGCAGGCGGCTGCCATCCCGAACGGCGATGCGCTACTGGCGCTCTACGATGAGGCGATTGCGCGCTTCCTGGCGGGCGAGCCGATGGCTCCCGACCCAGCGCTGCCACAGGGCGTCCAGATGCTGCTGCAGAGTCTCGAAACCCCCGCCAACCTGCCCTTTGCCCGCGAGCTCTGGACAGCTGATGCGGCGCCCCTGTTGGCCCAGGTGGATGTCCCGGCGCTGGTTATCATCGGGAAGAAAGATATCCAGGTCGACTGGCGGGACGATGGCGAGCCGCTCCAGCGCGCCGCCGCGGGGCATGCGAATGTGACGTTCCTCTTCCCTGAGAACGCCAATCACGTCCTCAAATATGAGCCACGGCCACGGGCCGAACTGGCGCAGCCCGAAGCATTGCCGCGCTACAACGCGCCCGATGCGTACCTGGACCCCGAGGCGCTGGCTAGCATCCTGGCGTGGCTGGCTGCCCACACGTGAGCAGACGTGAACACGCTACTCGCTCGCCAGCGGTAGCGCGACGGTGAACGTCGTCCCGACGCCAGGCGTGCTCTCGGCCGCGATGGCGCCACCGTGCGCCTGGACAATCCACTGTGAAAGCGCCAGCCCCAGCCCGACGCCGTGTTGCGTCTCATTGTCGTGGAGAGGCCGCGCGGCCGAGACGACGCGATAGAACGGCTCGAAGATGTGCGGCAGATGCTCCGGCGCGATGCCAATGCCCGAATCGCTGACGCTGATGTAGGCATGGCGGCGGTGATCCCCCAGCAGGTGAGCACGCTTCTCCAGTCGCATCGCCACGTGGATACTTCCCCCCGTAGGCGTGTAGCGCATCGCGTTCTCCAGCAGCCCGAAGAATAACTGGCGTAACATATCGGCGTCGCCCCGCGCCAGGACCACTGCTGGTTCGCCCTCTCGTGGCTGCGTCGCGGCGGACGCATCGAGGTTCAGCCCTTCACGCTCGGCGAGCGGACGTATGCGCGCGGTGACATCATGCAGCAGCGTCCGCAGATCAATATCGCTCCAGGGGTGCGCGTGTGTGTCTGAGGTGTCGCGCGCGAGCATCAGCATCCCCTGCACCATGCGCGCCATATAGTCCACCTCGGCGGTGGCCGCCTGGGTCTCGCGTAGCGCCTCCTCCAGTGGCCCACTGACCTGCTCCGCCGTATTCCCGGTCGTCTGCGACGACCCACGGAGCGCGGCCAGCCCGTCGCCAATCAGCCCGCTCGCCAGTTCCGCCTCAGAACGAATCACCGCCAGCGGCGTCTTGAGTTCGTGCGAGGCCGCCGTGGCGAACTGGCGCTGGCGAATGAATGCCAGCCGCGCCGGACGCAGCGCACGTTCGGTCAGGAAGACCGTCGAGAGGAAGGTCAGTAGAAGCGCGACACCGTAGATAATGGCTAATGTGCGCAGCAGCTCGTCTTCCTGGTGTTGCTGCCGTTCGAGCGAGGTACCCGCGACGACCGCGCCGACAAGCTGGCCGTCCCGCTCTACTTTGGTGACATAGAGCTGGTAGGTATGTCCATGGACGTTGACAGTGGGCGTTGCCTCGCTCTGCTGGCCGCTCAGCACGGGCTGGGCCGCCGCAGCTATTGGGACGCCCAAATGCTCGATCTGATCTGGGTCGGAGATACTATTTCCCTGCGCATCCAGCACCACGATGAAGGTGTCGGAACTGCTGGGCGAATACGGCACCAGCGGCCCGTCGTCGTCGCCTCCATGTGGCGGACCATCGTTGTCGCGCACTACCGCTGAGCCGGTTGTGGCGTAGGTTTGCAGCAGCTCGACCGTCTGTTCCCGCGCCGCGCGCTGGTTGTAGAGAAAGATGGCGATGGTCAGTACGGCCAGGACGATGGCGACGACCGCGACGCTGGTGAATATCAGCCGTCGGCGCGCGGCGGCAAACGGCGCTCCCGGCGGATCGGCGGGGCCGTTTACCCAGCGCCTTAGACGTGGCATCCAGGCTGATCCTCGTATATTGGTCGGCTGCGGTGGCGTTCCCGGCGCTGTTCTAGCAGGAGGGGCCGATTGTGTTGTCTGCGTTGTCTGTGTGCTCATGACCAACCATTTGTGAGTGGCGGTGGCACGCCCGCCGCGCGCTCGCCATCGGGCAGGCGCAACGAATAGCCAACGCCCCGAATTGTCTGTATCATCGGCGCGCTCCCGGAAACTTCCAGCTTGTCACGCAGGTGATGAATGTAGGTATCGAGCACGTTGCTGGCGGCCTCGGTGCCGTCTGGCCAGACATGCAACATGAGTTGGTCGCGCGTCAGCACGCGGTTGGCGTTGCGCGCCAGATAGAGCAGCAGCGTAAACTCGCGCGGGGTCAGCGTGATCTGTTCCCCGCCTCGATAGACCACATGCTGCAATTCATCGATGACCAGATCGCCCGCGCGTATCTGCGTGGCGTTGGCGACAGGATCGAAGGCGCGCGGGCGCCGACCAAGCGCGCGCAGGCGCGCCAGCAACACATCCACTGGAAACGGCTTGGTGAGATAATCATCGGCTCCGGCGTCAAGCCCGGCAACCACATCAGCGTTCTGACCAAGCGCCGTCAGCATCAGAATGGGGATGTCGTAGCCCTCGTGGCGCAACTTCCGGGTCAGCTCGATGCCGCTCATGCCAGGCAGCAGCACATCCAGCACCAGGATATCGAACTCGTCTGGCGCTGCCGCAAGGCGATCATAGGCCACTTCGGCGCTGGTAAATACCTCAACGCGATGACCGCCACGTTCGAGATGGCGCTGATACGTGCGCGCGAGGCTTAACTCGTCTTCGGTGAGCAGCACCTTCATCTGCGCTTCTCCTGGCGGCAGAACGGTCGATTCCAGTGAGTCGTCCGCCTTAGTCTATCATCCCCGAATAGATGGCCTGGTACGCAACGTGGGACGATGGCCACTCGCCGCGACGGTAGCGCCACCATCCCACCGAACAGGCCTGTGCAGCCTGGAACTACCCGAAATCTACCCGAAATCTACCCGGACATTATGATGCAGCCGGGCGCCTTCTGCCCAGCATCCGCGCGCGTCTGGCATCTGCTCTGCGGCGCGCGGCCTTCTCGGCGGCCAGCAGTCCCTTCGCGGCGGAAAGATTGGCGCGCGGCACGATGTAAATGCTGCCATCGGCGAGCACGACGCGATCCTCGGTAGCAACGCGGTCTTCGCGGCATGTGCGATGAACGAGTGTCAGCATGAAAGTACCTCCTTAGTACGTAGCGGTGCAGCATATTGCTTCCTGGCTTTATTGCCACACTCGCGTCAAACAGACAATGGGTCTGTCCTCGCAAGTGGCTTGCCACCAGCGGCCGCTCAGCCAGCGCGGGCTCATATGAGCCAGAGCTACTAGGGGGAGAGTAGCCCTGGCGTCTGAAGATAGCATGAACGCAATCTTGAGATTTGCTCATGAGGGATTTCTCACGCGCTGCCAGATGTCTTCATGTTTGCGCAGCGACCGCTCAGCGTCGTTCAATGGACGAAATGAGGGCATGGGTATGGGCATGGAGATGAAGAGGAGCGCGTCGTCGATGGATGAGAAGCGGCTGGTCAAGCTGAGCAAATATCTCTCGCGCCATCTGCGCCACCAGCCGGAGGCACTTGGGCTGACGCTCGAACCGGGCGGCTGGGTCGCCGTCGAGACGTTGCTGGCGGCGATGGCGCATCACGGCGTGACCATCTCACGGGCGGAGCTGGAGGAGATCGTCGCCCGCAACAACAAACAGCGCTTCGCCTTCGACGCGACGGGAGCGCACATCCGCGCCAGCCAGGGGCATAGCGTGGCCGTTGATCTCGATCTTGCGCCGACGGAGCCGCCCGATACGCTCTATCATGGCACCGGGAAAGCCACAGTTGACGCGATCCTGCGCGAGGGTCTGCGCAAGATGCGCCGCCAGCATGTGCATCTCAGCGACGAGATTGCCACGGCGGTGAATGTCGGCAGCCGACATGGCGCGCCCTCCGTGCTGCTGGTGGACGCCGCCGCGATGGCGCGCGATGGCTACCTGTTCTATCGCAGCGAGAACGGCGTCTGGCTCACCGAGGGCGTCCCGCCGCGCTATCTGCGCCTGCTCGCGCCCGACGAGTGGCCCGCAGCCGCTACTTCCTGACTTGTGCTGAAGGATGTTCGGGCTACCCCTGATGTCGCTGAGATAGTGGTTGTGGCGTATGCGTTTGCTCGAACGTTTCTGAACTATGAGAGGTGTGTTATGTCTTGGATATGGCCAATGATGTGACCAGAGCGAGGGGGCGCATATGCCCGCATTCTTTCGAGCCAATGGCAAAAAACAATTCATTCAGGCACTCTATTCGATGAGCGCCGCGCCGCGCACCGACGAGGAAGTGCGCGAACTTCTCCGGCTGCTGCCACGCTATCGCGTCATGCTCCACAATGATGATATCCACTCCATGGATGAGGTGGTCCTTGCGCTGGTGCGCACCGTGCCATCGCTCTCCATCGAGGCTGCCACCGCGATTATGTTCGAGGCGCACGCCACCGGCTGCGCGGAGGTG
>JAICKD010000622.1 GCA_025928125.1 Ktedonobacterales bacterium | reverse complement strand
GAGTCGCAGCCAATGGCAGGCTCAACCGGCGGATTGCTGAATCCCGCCTCTTGCAGCGCGGCGACGACCCGCTCCCGCTTCCAGGTCAATTGCGCTGCATAGTCCATGTGCTGGAGCTGGCAGCCGCCGCACTCGCCAAAGACCGGACAGCCCGGCGTAGCGCGCTCTGACGCGGGCGCGACAATGCCTATCAGGCGCACCTGCGGCGGAGGCACCTGCTTCGCCCGCTTGCGACCCGGCTTTGGCAGATTCCACCGCGCCTCAACATCCATGATCTCGCCGGGGAGGCCGCCGATGAAGACCAATTCGGTCGGCGCTTCGATGGCGCGGCCGGGGCCATGCACCGCCGCGAACGCAGCTTCATCCGGCGGCTCGATCACGTCTACGATGACACCGCGCGCCAGGCCATCGGGCAAGAGCGCCTCGACCCGCACGCGGTAGCGGCCGATGACATAGCGCGGGCCACCTTGTAGCGTCATTTCTGTCTGCGGCGTCGTCTCCAGCATGGCCTCCTCGATGCTGCTACGATAACTCATCTCAATATCCGCGTCATCAACCGCGTCATAGCGCGATGATGCAATTGGTGCAGTATATCATCTCGCCGGGATAGGGCCGCCTTGGAATTCACGTATTTCCCAGCAACGTTGAGATGTGTCTGCCTGCCTGTGATAGAGTATTGAGATGGAGCTGGTGGCGAGAGGGGGCGCCAGCTAGGCAGGAGCAGACAATGGGTGAGCAGGTGGGGATAGGGCGACGAGCGGCGCTCCAGACCATGGCGACGGATCCGCTGGACGTGCTGGTGATCGGTGGCGGCATTACCGGCGCGGGTGTCGCGCTGGACGCGGCGGCGCGTGGCTATCGCGTCGGACTGGTGGAGCGCGGCGACTTCGCCAGTGGAACGAGTAGCTGGTCTACCAAGCTGGTGCATGGCGGCATCCGCTACCTGCCGGAGTTCGATATCGCGCTCGTACGCGAGGCGTTGATCGAGCGCGGACGGCTCCTGCGCAACGCGCCACATCTGGTTCAGCCGCTCGCCTTCGTCCTGCCCCTCTACGATATCTCACGCCATCCGGTCGGACTGCCCATCGCGCCGCCATTTGGCCTGGGTCTGGGGTTCATTCTCGACGCGGGCCTCTGGGTCTACGATGTCCTCGCCGGGAAAGAGAACGTCGGCGAGCATCGCCGCCTATCGCGTGAGCAGACCATCGAGCGCGCCGCCTCACTCGTTCCCGATGGAATCAAGACCGGATATATCTATTACGACGCGCGTACCGACGATACCCGACTCACAATGACAGTGCTGCGGACGGCGGTGGCGCACGGCGCACAGATCGCCAACTACGTCGAGGCGACGCACTTTGCGCACGAAGGCGCGCGGATCACTGGTGTTTGGGTGCGCGACACACTCACGCCAGCAACCGATGAGTGGCTCATCCGAGCACGTCACATCGTCAACGCGACGGGCGTCTGGGCCGAGCAGACCGAGCGCCTCGCAGGGGAAGCGCCGGGGCTACATATCGCGCCGAGCAAGGGAGTCCACCTCGTTTTCGAGCGGGCTACGCTGGGAATCGACGAGGAGGCGATTGTGCTGCCAGAGACCGAGGACGGCCGCATCATCTTCATCGTGCCGTGGCAATCGCGTGCGCTGGTAGGCACAACCGATACGCCCGTGCGTGACATCGAGCGACCCGTGGCCACGGATGGGGATGTGAATTATCTGCTCCATCACCTCAACCGCTATCTGCGCCGGAAGGTGACGCGCGACAACATCCTCACCAGCTTCGCGGGGAATCGCCCTCTGCTCCGGGTGCGTCGCGGCGCCAGCAAGCTGGCGCGCCTCTCGCGCTCCCATGAGGTCGTCGAGAGCGATGCCGGGCTGATCTCGGTCTCCGGCGGCAAGATGACCACCTATCGGCGCATGGCAGAGGACGTTGTGGACCGGATTGACCGCCGGGAGAAACGCGCGCTGAACCACCCGACGCGCAGGCTCACGCTGCGCGGCTCTGGCGGCTGGGCCGAGGCACGGCAAGTCGTTCGCACGCGGGGGCGGGCGCTTGGACTTGACGACGACATCATCGCGCACCTTGGCGGCGCGTATGGGGCCGACGCACTTGCCGTCCTGGCGCTCGTCGAGCAGGATAACAGCCTTGCCGCGCGCCTCCTGCCCGACCTGCCATACATTCGCGCCGAGGCGATCTACGTCAGTCGTGAGGAGATGGCGTACACGCTGGAAGATGTGCTGCAGCGACGTACACACATCGCGCTCGAGGACCGCGTGCGTGGAACGGAGATCGCGGCGGAGGTCGCGCACCTCATCGGGCCGGAGCTTGGCTGGGATGCCCAGGAAGAGGCGCGTCAGGTCGAGCGATACCTCGCCAGCGCACGGCTGCACGCTGGGCCGTTTGCGGACCGGCTTCCAACGCTCGCCAGTGGCTCAGAGCTTGCCATCTGAGGCAGACTGCTACCACTCAAACGCTCGCGCCAGCCCAGAGCGGCTGTAGCGCAGCAAGAGTGGGCTACCATGCGGACATGACGCCACGACCATCACCGAGCGCAGGTCGGCCAGCAGCGCCCGCTGCTCTTCCAGCGTGAGAGATTGACCACGCCGTATGGCCGTCCGGCACGCCAGCGAGATGCACACCACATCCAGCCAGTCGTTACTATCGGTCGCCGCATCCTCGGTCAGCGAGACGGCAACCGCAGCTGCGTCATGGGCCATGCCAGGGAGGTGAGGCACGGCGCGCACGAGAAAAACGCTGTCGCCGAACGGCTGGCAATCCAGGCCAAGCGCGCGCAGTTCATCCAGTCTCGGCT
>JAICKD010000584.1 GCA_025928125.1 Ktedonobacterales bacterium | reverse complement strand
GAAGTGGTGCGCCGCCGCGCTAATCAGCGTCAGCCGCGTATCGCCTTCGGGGCGGTTGGCGAACTCGTCGGGTACGATATACTCCGGCAGCGGATCGAGCCCCAGCGCCGCCAGCGCATCGCAACGCAGTTCCACCTTGCCCGATGGCGTCGGGAAGCGGCCATCGGCGAACGGCACATCGCGCTCAGGCGGAATCGCCAGCGGGACAGTACCCTCAGCCTGGAGCCGCTCCAGCGTGATGCCTTCGAGCAGCGGATTGGTGGCGCGGGTGGCGTCCAGCACCTCGGCGATAGCCTCCTCCGCCGACTGACGCAGCCACGGCTCCTCGTAGCCCATCGCCGCCGCCAGCAGCCGCATCACCTCCCAGTTGCTCTTCGCCTCCCCCAACGGCGCAATCGCCGCCTCGTTGTACTGGAGATTGCGGTGTCCATACGCTTTGTGGAGGTCGGTCTGTTCGAGTTGGCTGGTCGCGGGCAGGACGATATCAGCATAGCGCGCGGTGTCGGTCAGGAAGAGATCGTGGACGACGGTAAAGAGGTCGTCGCGCTTCATCCCTTCGATTATGCGTCCGGTGTTGGGTGTCGAGACGGCTGGATTGGCGCAGAAGACGTAGAGCGACATGATCGGCGGATCGGGCGCCTCATCGGTCAGCGCCGCACCCAGCCGATTCATATTCACGATGCGCGGCGTCGGTGGGCATTCGCTGGCGTGGCCCAGCGCCTCGGCGTCCCAGCGCACATAGTCGCTGGTGCTGTAGGATAGCCCGCCGCCGCGCACACCGACCTGACCGACAATCGCGGGTAAGCTGCATACCGCCCGCACCGTCTGGCCGCCGTTGCCGTGGCGCTGCAATCCATCGGCAAACTTCACTAGCGCGGGTTTGGTCGTGCCAAAACGCCGCGCTAGCGCCACAATCGTCTCCGCAGGGATGCCGGTAATGTCGGCCACTCGCTCTGGTGGATAGCTGGCCACGCGGTCGCGCAGGTCGCGCCAGCCGACGGTGTGCGCCTCCAGCCATGGTTCATCATGCAGCCCTTCGGCGAAGAGCACGTGCATCAGGCCAAGCGCCAGCGCGCCATCGGTGGCGGGACGCGGCTGCACGTGTTCGTCGGCGGAGCGGGCGGTGAGGGTGCGGCGCGGATCGATCACGACGGCATATGCCCCACGCCGTTGCGCATCACGCAGCAGCGGCAGGAAGTGCGGGCCGGTCGAGGCGGGATTGTGGCCCCAGATGATGATGAGGCGGCTTTCGAGCACGTCATCATAGTCAGGCGCCCAGCGCGCGCCATAGGTTGCGCGCACCGCCGTCTCCGCCGCCGCGCCACAAATCGAACGTTCGAGGCCGCTCGCGCCCATCCGGTTCCAGAGGCGCGCGTTGGTGATGCCAAGCTGGAGCAGGCCAAGCGTGCCGCTATAGGAATAGGGCAGGATGGCGGCGGCGCCGTAGCGGGCGATGATCTCCTGCCAGCGGCCCGCGATCTCGCCGATAGCGTCGTCCCAGGAAAGCGGCTCCCAGCGGTCGGCGTTCCCCTTCGGGCCAACACGTCGCAGCGGGGTCAGCAGCCGGTCGGGGTGATAGACGCGCTCCAGGTAGGGGCGCACCTTGGCGCAGAGCCATCCCTGGGTGATGGGATGCTCCGGTGCGGCGCTAAAGCGCACGGCTCGGCCATCCGCCACGCGCACCTCGGTCAGCGTCGCGCAGGTGTCGGGGCAATCGTGCGGACATGCCCCTTTCACCACTCGCGTCGCCAGTGTCGTCTCTGTCGTCTCCCGCTGCTCGACCGCCATGTATGTCCACCCTTCCGCCTGTGCGCCGAGAAAAATAGCTGCCCTTTGGTCTCTCACGTTGGTTCGCGGCCCCTCCCTTTTTAGGGGGCTGGTGCGCGAGGCGATAGCCTCGGAGCATGCGACAAGCATGCGCAGCGCCAGCGGCCCGCAGGGCGGGGGTAGGGGGAGGGGGCCACCCCCACAGCTATCGTATCACGAGGATTGCCGCTCGATGCGCCGGAGTTGGTGGCGCCGCGCCTCGTGGTCCAGCGGGCCGCCACGCTGCTGAAGCTGTTCGGCGATGCGCTGTTGGTGCTCTATGGGCTTGTTGCCGCCGAATTTGAACTTGGCCTGCACATCGGTGATGGTCATACGGACGCCGCGAATCGATGGTAGTTGGCGGCCATAGGGCGTCTCGCCCGCTGTGACCGGCGCATGGCCGCCCTCCGGCTGAAAGTGAGCCAACTGTGTTCCCAGCAGCGCGGCAAGCTCCTCGTGATCCTCGATTAACTCGCAGGTTCCGGTCAACTGGACGGCGGCATAGTAGCTCGTCGGGACGCCATACTCGACTGGTTGCCCCTGGTTGGCGTTCCAATCGGTGGGGATATAGGTATACGCGCCGATGACTGACATCACGGCGACGGGATTTTCTGCCAGCGCCGCCAGGATAGGATTCGCCTTCGCCAGATGCAGCCGAATGGTCGCCTCGCCGTCATAGACAAAGTGCGCTGGAATGATGACTGGCACAGTCCGCCCAACGCCAGCGGCAATCAACTGGCCGAAGTCATGCTCGCGTAGAAACGCGTGCCACTCGTCGTCGTCGAATGGCACATCAGAAGGTCTATATAACATCGTTGCTTGTCCTCGATTGGCAACCCTCTCCCCCAGCCCCTCCCCGCTTCGGGGAGGGGAGCCAGAGCCGCCTGAAGTGGACGCGTTGAAGAAACTGCTCTGGTTCCCCCTCCCTTTTAGGGGAGGGGGTTAGGGGGAGAGGGCGGTACGCCAACAACCGATATCAAACCAATAAAGAATTCAACCACGCCAACAGGCCCGGTGTCTCAGGGGCAGTCTACACCTGGGGAATGGCATGCCGCCAGAGCCAGTTGAAGGGATTTCGACCAGGCCAATCGTCTCATGCGGAGCGAGACGCCAGCAACGCCTCAACCATCGCAAGGTCCGCCATCGAGGTAACGCGGATGTTGCCAGGCGGGCCGGACACGACGCGGAGCGGCAGGCCAGCGGCTAGT
>JAICKD010000088.1 GCA_025928125.1 Ktedonobacterales bacterium | reverse complement strand
GCAGCGTCGTCGTCATCGCAGCCTGATCGGGCGGCGTCGGGGCAACAACCGCCATCGGCACAGCCGACAACCGCCGAGCCATCGACGACGCAGGTGCAGCGATTCCTCGCCGAGTTGCTGGGTACCTTTCTGTTGGTGCTCTTTCACGGCGGCGCGTCGGCCTCACTGAGAATCATCGCTGGCTCCCCTCAGGCCGCGCCCTCGCCGCAAAGCATAGCGTTTCTCGCGTTCGTCGATGGCTTCTCGCTGTTCATCATCATCATGATCGTCGGCAAGATTTCGGGCGTCCTGATTAATCCAGCGGTGACGATTGGACTGGCGATTCGCCGCCGCTTTCCGCGCAATGAAGTGCCGATCTATCTTGCCGCACAGTTCGTAGGCGCGACACTCGGCGCGGCGGCCATCATGCCGGCCCTCGGTCGCGATGCGCTGACGATTGGTCACCTCGGCGCGGTACAGCTCGCGCCCGGCGTGAGCATCTGGCAGGGCATGCTCGTCGAGGCGCTCGGCGCGTTCGTCCTCGTGCTGACGATTAGCGCCACTGCGGAGGATCCGCGCTCGCCCAGTGGCTGGGCTGCTTTTGCCATCGGCATGGCGCTCTTCGCTATTGTGATGCTCTTCGAGTCGATCACTGGCGCCCCGGTCAATCCCGCACGGGCCTTTGGGCCGGATCTGCTCAATACCCTCCTTGGTGTTCCGGTCAAGTGGGGCGACTATGCCCTCTGTTATCTCCTTGCGCCGCTTGTTGGGGCATCTATCGCCACAACGCTCTATCGCTACCTGGCGAACCAGCCCAACAAAAAGCCCGAGCCTGAGCCGGACTGAGCACGGGAGCGTCGTTATGCGCCTCCGCCGCTGAGTAATCCGTAGAACAGGAGTAGCGTTGCGGCGCTCATTATCAGCGCAGTCAGCGCGAGGCCAATGTTGATAATGGGGCTAAGACGATACGCGCGCATGATCTTGCGGTTGTTGCCAACGAGAAGCAGGAACACGACCAGCACCGGCGCGAGAATGCCCTGTAAGACATTTGCCCAGAACATGAGCTGAATTGGATCAAAGCGCATCAGCGCCACGATCAGGCTCACCACCAGCGCTCCCGTCATAATCAAATAGAAGCCTTCACTTTGCCAGGGCTTCTTCCAGAGGCTTGCCGACCAACCAAACAGGCCCGATAAGCCGTACGACGTGCTTGCCAGTAAGACGGGAATGGCGATCATCCCTGAGCCAATGAAGCCTATCGCAAAAAGCTGTTCGGCATATGGGCCGAGCAAGGGCGCCAGGGCGGCCGCGGCGTCGGCGGCGGTCTGTATCCCTTTGTGGTGAGTGAAGAGTGTGGCCGCCGTGCAGACGATGATGGCGTACGCCACCAGATTGCCAGCTATTGTCCCCACAGCAATGTCGAGCGCCGCCAGTTTGAACTGCTGTTTGCGCGTGCCTGGGCGCTTCTGTTCTTTTTCACCCTGTACCTGCCAGTACATGGTGTACGGCGAGACAGTGGCGCCCAGCAAAGCGACGGCACTGGCGATGCTCGCAAACCCCAGCGAGAGATGCGGGACAAGCGTCGCCCGCAAGACGTCACCCCAGTGCGCGCCGGAGACTACGCCGGTAATCAAGTAAGCGACGAAGACTAGACTCATCGCCAGAAATATCTTCTTGATGATAGCGAAGCTCTGATAGACGATCAGATACCATAAGCCAACTGCCACCGGGACCACGAACCATTCCCAGGCGATCCCAGTGAGCAGTTGAATGCCTGTGCCGATGGCAACCAGGTCGGCGGCGATCAGAGCGGTATTGGCGACCACCAGAATCAACGATGCGGGGATGGCGATCTTCCGCCCGTAATGCTTCCGCAGAATGTCAGCCAGTCCCATCTGGGTGACCCGTCCAATTTTGGCGCAGGCATACTGCACCGCCTGGTAAAGCGGCGTCGCCAGCAATATCAGCCAGAGCTGCCCGTAGCCATTGGTAGCGCCGTTGACCGAATAGGACGTGACCGCCGAGGAATCGTTCCCAGCCATGCCGCTCAAGACGCCAGGGCCAAGCGTGCGCACGTAGTCGCCCGGCTCGACGCTCTTGGCGGCGGTGCCGCCATTAGTAGCGGGGCCACCAGGTTTGCCCTTCTTGCGCCCACCGGGACCATTACCGTTCGCATCTCGCGGTTGCTGGGAGTCCAGCGTCTCGCTTCCGGTCGCCGAAAGATCTCTGATCTCCTGTTGGGTGGTATTGAGGATGACTTTGCCCTCGTCGGTCTCGCTAGCTGGGGCATTCTCCCCGCTGTCGTCGGATGGCGTCGATGACTCTGCGGCGTTGCCATTGCCGTTCGCGTCATCAACGGCGTCGATTCGCTCCGCGGGAACTTCGAGGGTTTTCCTGAAGACAATGCCCTTTTCGACGACAACGTTCGTAACATCGCCAGCCGCGTTGCGCTCGACATCCTTGACTCTGGCGGTGCTGACATCGGACTCGCCCAGGTCTCCTTCGCGAGCTTCGACCGCCATTCCTGGCTCAATCTCGTCAGCATTACCCTGCTGTTTATTGTGGCTTTCAGACGAAGCGGACTCATCCGGCGATTGTGACGGATTGCGCCGCCCCTTCCGGCCTTTAGCGCTCATCGTTTCTCTTTCTTGCAGCCTTTCGTGGCTATAGGCGACCCAATCACCTGCTCATCTACCGGGAGACAATGCAAGAGACTTGCCATGCTCTTGCACTGAGCAACGATGGCGCAACGGATCGATAGCGGCTTGTTGCGGCGAGTGCGCCAACACATGCGCTTCTGTTCCTGCGGGGTCTAACGCGGCGTCGCGAACAATCTGATCATCTCGCGGTTGAATGCGGGTATATCACTGGGCTTGCGGCTCGTCACCAGCGAGCCATCAACGACAACTTCCTCGTCTACCCAATCGGCTCCCGCATTGCGAATGTCGTCCTGGATCGTGTAGTAGCTGGTCATTTTGCGGCCGCGCACGATGCCAGCCGAGATAAGCTCCCACGGGGCATGGCAGATCACTGCCATCGGCTTCCCGCTGCTGGCGAATGTACGAATAAATTGCAGCGCCTGCGGATTGGCGCGCATTGCGTCCGCGTTTAGCGCGCCGCCGGGAAGCAACAGTGCGTCATAATCGGCGGGGCTCGCCTCCTCAATCGTGCGGTCCACGGGGACGGTTATGGACTTGTCGTGGTGCTTGAATGCCTGAATGCGGCCTTCGTGTGGCGCGATGATATCAATTTTGGCGCCTGCCTCACCCAGCGACTTTGATGGCTCGGTCAACTCGGCCTCTTCAAAGCCATCGGTGGCGAGTACCGCAACTCGCTTGTTTTGCAACGCCGCCATCCTGTCACCCCCTTGATCGATAGTTCATATTACCGCCTCTTGGCCCGATGCGCGGATGCCTCACATGTGCTAGATTGGGAATAGACCTGCTTGGAGCACATGGCGGCATCGGCGCGGCATCCTTGCCACTCGTTGAGGCGCCTTCCTCACATGCCCGCCTAGTCTTGCGTCCGTGGTGTCCGAATGCCTCTCTCTGCATCCCGGATCAGCGATGGTGGTTGAGAGCGTTGGCGTCCGGCAGTTTGTGCAGCGTCGGCCTCGGCCCCGACCCATCACAGCGCTACAATCGATTCTGCACGTTGTGTGCCATTCGTTCAATACTGATCAAGCACTGATAGCTTTCATGCGCTTGAATGCGATGAAAGGCATACAACTCTTGTGCGACTCTCGAGCTGAGGGTTATCCACTCATCACGAGGCGCAGCAGCAAGACCGGGCATGGCGCATGATCGACGACGAAGCGCGCGGTATGGCCGACGGAAGGCGGGCCGATGCGTGGGAATCTGTCAGGGTATTCGCGCGCGCGTAGTGCTACCAGATCGACATGTAACTCATGCGCCAGCGCAACAATATTCTGTTCGGGCTTGCCACGTTCCAGTCGAGTTTCGATGGAGATTATCTGCTTGCCAAGGCCGCGCGCGGCGGATTCGGCCTCGCTCAGTGTTACCCTGCCAGCGGCTTCCTCAGCCAGGGCAATCTCCCGCTGGCGGTCGGGTGATATCCGCCGTGACAGCCCTCGTTGCGCCTCGACGCCATGACGGGGCTGGTCGTCGATAACGTGTATGATGGCCAGATAGTCGACGTCGCCTACGAGCGCCAGCGCGTCGTGAATCACCTGCGCGCCGTCACGTTGTCCTATCGCACAAAGCAGACGCATCGTGAAGCCTCCTTCACTATCCGATCATCTCTAGAGGCGGAGCCATATCAACAAGACGCCCAACATTAGCATCACCGGCACGACAGCCAACCCGAGCTTGAGATACTCGCGCGTGGAAACTTCCAACCCCTTTCGGCGCAGGATCAAGAGCCAGAGAATCGTCGCAAGCGAACCGACTGTCGTCAGATTTGGGCCGAGGTCGGCGCCGAGTATGATGGCAAAGGCCATTCCCATCTGGATCGTCGGCGGCGACTGAACGCCATGAACCGCGGAGATCATGACCAGCGTCATCGGCACATTGTTAATCAGGTTAGCGCCAAGCGCCGTGCCGCCCGCAACCAGCGCCACGGAGCGCAGTTGGCTTGTCCCTGCCAGATGGAGGAGCACCTGTCCGAATGCTGTGGTCAGCCCCAGGTTCTCAACGCCGCGCACCAGCAGGAACATTCCGCTGACGAAGACGAACAGCGACCACGAGATATCACTACGCCAGCGATTCCAGTGTAGTTGCCCTGACCATGCCGCGCAGCCCAGCAGCATCGCGCTCCCGGCAAGCGCAACAATGGAAACTGGCGCACCGACGGCCGAGGCGACCACATAGCCCAGCCCGATGGCGAGAAGTCCTACGGTGACCATCCGCAAGAATCCGGGGGCAACCTGTGGCCTGGCAATTGTGCTGGCGTCATAGCGTTCGGTCAGAGCGCGCCGGAAGATCAGTGTGAACAGCCCGATGTTGAGCGTGACGCACACGAGCGCGGGCAGCGCGAGATAGTGTATGAAGGTTCCGAGATTGCCACCAAATGTGTTGAGCACCAGGATGTTGATTGGATTGCTAACGGGGAGTAGAAAAGATGCGGTATCAGCAATGAACGTGCAGGCGAACATGAACGGCAGGACGGGCAGCCGCAATCGTGTTACCAGAGCATAGACAACCGGCGTCAGAATAAGCGCGGTGGCGTCATTCGACAGAAACGCGGTGATGACGACGCCAACCGCGAAGATGGCGAGATAGAGGCGAAGGCTACTGCCGCCTGCCAGGCGCGCGGCCTGATAGGCAAGGATATCGAAGATTCCGGCGGCGTCGGCGATGGCGGAGATGAGCATCAGCCCCAGAAAGAAGCCATAGATATTCCATTGCCCAAGCAGCGTGTTCGTGGCGTCAACTGGTGTGACGATTCCGCAGACCAGCATCAATAGCCCGCCACATGCCGCGATCACGGCCTCACTGAGCCGCCAAGGGCGGATCATGATGAGGGCTAGTGTCGCGACGAAAATCAGCGCTCCGAGGACAATGTGCGCCACAGTTGGCTCCCAGATGAGCAAGGATCAGCCTTTATGCATGTACGAGCGCCAGGCTATCAGCCCAAGAAAACGAGAAAAGACCGGAATGGGAGACTATCCCATCCGGTCCCTTGATGCGAAAGGTGTGCCAGCGC
Source organism: Ktedonobacterales bacterium (assembly GCA_025928125.1). GTDB lineage: Bacteria > Chloroflexota > Ktedonobacteria > Ktedonobacterales > JADMIN01 > DAHUXT01. Next base: position 3,113 of record JAICKD010000088.1, on the reverse strand, counting down.
TCGTGGGCGCAGCATCTCTGACACAGGCGTGACTCAGGCGCCAGCGGCTGCGGCGGTGTCATCGCGTCGCGAGCGACGGCGAGTTGGCAGGGCAGCCGCCACCAACTCCTCGAAGCCGCTGCGCAATTTCTTGGCGTACCCTAGCCGAGTCAGCGTGCGGTGGAGGTCACCCAGGCTTGTCTCTGGCGGCACGGCCACAGACTTTGGCCCGACGCGGCGCAGGCGATAAGCACGCAATTTTGGCGACGTGACTAGCTCGCCCGCCAGCGCTTCATCGTTGACCTCTAGCAGTGTAATCCGGGGCTGTGGCGCCTCACGGCTCTGACGCGCCCAGTCGCGCAGGGTATAGATGACGTTTTGTGGCAGCGATTTCTGGCTGTGCGTCTGCAGGAAGCGCAACACGTCGTCAACAGTCGTACCGTCCTCCATGCCTCGCCGTAGCGCCTCACGGGTGAGCGTGAACTGGCTGACGCGGCCCATCTGATCGAGCGAGGCAAAACGCAACAGCCAGTAGATCGCGGGCATGTATGGTTCCATCAGCAGCACCTGGAAGTTGGGCTGAACGACCAGCGCGCGCGACGAGAACATCTGGCTGGCGCTCTGTTCGCTGGCGAGCACCTCAGCGCCAAGCTCGGTGAGCATGAAGCTATCGGGATTGATTGGCTCGTTCGCGGTCGGGACCACCTCGCGCTGATAGCCGAGGGCCACCATGCCCAGGTCATAGAGCGTTGACCGGAACATTCCGGTGATAATCTCGCCGTCGGTGGCGTCCCAATGCGCGCGTAGCTCTTCGGCCAGCTTGAATCCCGCCTCTCCCGCGCAACGCTGCGACGGGCGCAAAATGTACGGATCGTCGCTTTGCAGTGTCGCCCTGAATGAATCGAGCGAGTACCACACGCCAGTCTTGCAGCGTTTGAGCAAGCGGGTCACCAGTTCGCGCGCCAGCGGAATCTCGATGTAGAACGAATGGAACTCGTGGTAGCCAGCGCCAGGCGTATCGATCCACCAGCGATCGGTTGGCCAGCGACGAAACAGCCGCCGCACCTGCATGACGAGGTCGTGTCGCGACCAGGAATCAAGCTTCTGGCCCGGTTTTAGCTGGTTGCGTTGCCGCGCGGTCGAGGGCAACGCAACCACAAGGCCAAGATCATGCGCCTGCTGCTTGAGGAGATCCACATAGTCAAGCGCCTCGCGCTCGCTGCGGCGCGCTCGCTCTCCCAGGAGCATAGGGGTCAGCCGCTGTGCCGCGCGCTTCGGCAGCGTCCCGGAGCGTGTTAGCTCGATCTCCTGCCCATAAGATGCCGCAACCAGCACCGCGATATCCCAGATGAAGGTGGTATCGGCGGGACGCAAAGCCTGTGGCGTCTCGTCCTCCTGTAGACCAACAGCAGCGTGCGGGCGCCCATCGGCGCGGGCGAGATTCGCAAGTGTTTCCTTTGGCAGGAAGAGTATGCGCTCGCCCTCGCTGAATGTATCGAACGCCAGCGCATATTCCTCGAAGGTGTGGATGAGTGCGGATAGCTCCCACTCGCTGAGATGCGCCTGCGCGCGCAAGACATTGACGGTGACTCGGCCACCACGGCTACGCAGCCAGTCGTAGATCGCCTGTACCTTCGCATCCACCCGCGCCAGCGCATAGCGTACCGCTTCAGCTTGTGTGAGATTTTCGGCGATGGCGGCGCGCACCTCGTTGCGCGAGTAATACGCCTGAACACTGAGCCCGAATCGACGCCCGATCTGATCGAGGTCACCCTGACGATAGGGTACGAGCAGTTCATCCATGGTTTTGTCTGAGCGATCGGCATGAGAAATGTAGAGCTCGCGGCCACTGGCGTACAGGCTAGTCACTAGTTCTGTAGGCACATAAGCGATGCGCTTCTCTTCGATGGCGGCCTGGGTATTGCGCGGCGCGGAGTATCCGTAAAAGGTCACTCGCTGCCCGATAAGCTCGGTGCCTTGGACCTTCGCCGTTTCGACAAAGACCAGATGGCGCTCGACCAGCCGATTGAGTGTCGCCTCGGCCTCGTCTTCGTCGAGGTGCGTGCGGTCGGCGATGCTCTCAACCAGACACCAGTTTCGCGCGGATGGCCCAGCCACGGCAAAGAGGACGCGACGCTCATCCTCGGTCAGATGCTCCCATACGAAACGCGCGGCAATCGTGTCGCGCATCGCGCGTTCGAGTTTCTGACGCGCTTCGGTGGTATCGGTGGCAGGCGGCTCAGCGCCCCACCATCCCGCCAGTTCACGTAGGGAACAGAGTGATTCATCTGCGAGGATAACGCTCAGGCTTTTCATTATGCCGGTCCCTCCGAAAGCGCTCACTACGCGACCAACCTGTTTTCCTGCCACCGGCGCTACCGATGCGCACACGTTACAGGTAGATCGCAACGATTGACGAACGCTTCCATTCCTCCATAGAACGTCAGGATAACGTCAGGCGAGTACCGGCGCTCTTTCAAACAAACAGGTCATGTCTATACGGAGATAGTCCCCTACACGGCCCAAATGAGGAAAGAAGCGCCTGTCCGTACTGGCTAAACGTCTTCCCTCATTGCGGGTACAGTCGTGGACTTGGCGGACCTGGATGATGGCTCCTCTCCATCAAACTGCGGAAGTATACGGGTGGATATGCCGAAGTTTTGCACGAAGTGAATGACCTCACGGGCAATCTGGCTGGGAGTGGATGCGCCAGCGGTAATTGCCACGCGCTGCTTGCCCTCCAGGATGCCCGGCGGAAGATCAGCCAGCGACTCGATGCGAATCGCGGGGCTGCCAGCCAGCTCTTCAGCCACCTGGACGAGCCGGTTGGTGTTGTTGCTGCGTGGGTCGCCGACGACGATAGTCAAATCCGACCCGCGCGCCATACGCGCGACTGCCTCCTGCCGGTCCTGCGTCGCCTTGCATATCTCGTTGTAGACCTCGGCGTGTGGGAATCGCCTGCATATTGCCTCAACCAGCCGTCTCGTATCCCATTGGCTGAGCGTTGTCTGAGTGGTGACCATCAGGTTCTCGGCGTGCAGAATGCGCTCGGGCAGCGCATCGAGGTCTGCCTCGGTTTCTACCAGATAGACGGCATCAGGAGCCTCACCCACGACGCCTTCCGGTTCGGGATG
>JAICKD010000820.1 GCA_025928125.1 Ktedonobacterales bacterium | reverse complement strand
TACGGCGCGGGCGTACCCTGGAGGTTCAGCGTCGCCGAGGGGCGACCGTGGAAGTATTGCGGCTGCGTCCAGTACTGGCCGATGAGGCGCGAGCCAACCGGTTTGCCGTTCTGGTAGACCAGCGAGCCGTTCGCCTGCGACGGAAAGAGCGCCTGCGCGACGCCCGTCGTCACCAGCGGGTAGAGGATGCCCGCGATCAGCGTCAGCAGCAGCGTCAGCAGAATCGCCGGTCGCAGCTGGCGCAGGATGGCGCGGCGACCGCTCTCCGGCGCTGGCTCCGGCTCATCGGCGACTGGCGACGTCTGCTCCTGGGTCTCCATCAATGTAGTGCTCATAAGTGAATTCGCTTTCTCGTCTCAAACATCGCCCGCCAGCATCTAGGCCGTCAGGTGGAGCAGCACCAGCGCCATATCGATCAGCTTGATGCCCACGAACGGCAGGATGATGCCGCCGACGCCATAGAGCAGCAGATTGCGCTGTAGCAGCGCCGCCGCGCCCATCGGCCGATACTTGACGCCGCGCAGCGAGAGCGGGATGAGCGCGACGATGATGAGCGCGTTGAAGATCACTGCCGAGAGCACCGCGCTATGGGGCGTCGCGAGCCGCATGATGTTGAGCGCCTGAAGCTGTGGGTAGGTGACGACGAAGACCGCCGGAATGATGGCGAAGTATTTGGCGACATCGTTGGCGATGCTGAACGTCGTCAGCGCGCCACGGGTGATGAGCAGCTGCTTGCCGACCTCGACGATCTCGATCAGCTTCGTCGGATTCGAGTCGAGGTCCACCATGTTGCCCGCCTCTTTGGCGGCCTGCGTCCCGCTGTTCATGGCGACACCGACATCGGCCTGCGCCAGCGCGGGCGCGTCGTTTGTGCCATCGCCCGTCATCGCGACCAGACGCCCCCCCGCCTGCTGCTCGCGAATCAGCTTCATCTTGGTCTCGGGCGTCGCCTGCGCCAGAAAATCATCGACGCCCGCCTCGTGCGCGATGGCGGCGGCGGTTAGCGGGTTATCGCCGGTGATCATCACCGTGCGGATGCCCATCCTGCGCAGTTGGTCGAAGCGCGCGCTCATGCCGCTTTTGACGATGTCTTTGAGCGCGATGACGCCCAGCACGCGCGGCGGCTCCGTCCCAATCCGCTCGGCCACCACCAGCGGCGTGCCACCCGCCCGCGCGATGCGCTCGACCGTGGGCCGCAGGTCGCTGGGAATCGCGCCAATGCCCTCGCTGACCCAGGCAATGATCGCGTCGCCCGCTCCCTTGCGCACCTGCCGCGCGGCGCTCGTTGTCTGTGTGGCCCCGTTGTGCGCACCATCGGCCATGTCCACGCCGCTCATCCGGGTGGAGGCACTGAAGGGGATGAAAGTCATCTGGGTTGGGTCGCCGGTGGCCTTGCCATCGAGATGGTATTTTTCCTCGGCCAGTACGACGATGGAGCGGCCCTCCGGCGTCTCATCCGGCAGCGAGGAGAGCAGCGCCGCCCCGGCCAACTCGCGCTCGCTCACGCCGGAGACGGGGATGAACTCGGTCGCCATGCGGTTGCCCAGCGTGATGGTGCCTGTCTTGTCCAGCAGCAGCACATCTACGTCGCCCGCCGCCTCGACTGCGCGCCCGCTCATCGCCAGCACGTTGCGCTGCACCAGCCGGTCCATCCCGGCGATACCAATGGCCGAGAGCAGTCCACCGATGGTCGTCGGAATCAGGCAGACCAGCAGGGCGATCAGCGCGGCTATCGAGACGGCGGCGCCGGAGTAGATGGCGAATGGCTCGAGGGTGACGACGGCCAGCATGAAGATGATGGTGAGGCTTGCCAGCAGGATGTTGAGCGCAATCTCGTTCGGCGTCTT
>JAICKD010000291.1 GCA_025928125.1 Ktedonobacterales bacterium | reverse complement strand
CTATCGGCCTGGGTACCGTGGCGCCTCGCTGGCAGACGCCCACCATCCGCGGTCATGCACGGTTTCGCACACTTTCAAAGAGCGCAATATGCCTGATGCCTGTCGCGCTAGAATGGCTGCTGAGTCCGAGCAAAACACACGGGCAGACCCATCCGAGCACTCACTCCAGCCCTCATCGTGGGTTCAGACGAGGGTCGTCATGGGCCAGACGCTCGACCGAGCAGCGGACGGCGACGTAAGCAAGGAAAGACGAGAGAACGAAAGAGTCGTTAGCCAATCAGCCAATCTTCAAACCACGCTGGCGGCTCGTGACCTCTTCCAGTTCCTCCTCGCTCATCCCCTCGCTGGTCTGGATCGTGGCTTCCGCGCGGCGGCCCGTGCTTGGGACGACGCCGGTCACATGCAGGCGCCCCTGCTGGTCCAGCTCGAAGGTGACGTCAACCGGTTCGCCAGCGGGCAGACCAGACGGCAGACCATCGATCAGCGCATTGCCGATTTCTTTGCTATTCTGGACATCGTCCACCTGATCAGAGAGCAACTCATTCTCCATAACCTGGAGTTCGACCGACGACTGGTTTGGCCTCAGCGTCCCATAGCGCTTGGTGACCGCAGCGGGCAGGGTGTCCTGCTTCTTGATCAGATTCGAGATCACATCACGCTCGCTCCCGGTGGAAGTCTCCACCACCACGACGCCGAAGCTATGGCTGACGACGTTGGTGATCTTCTGCCTATGCATGCGCTGCACGTCGGGGAGCTTCAACCCTTCGCTGCTGGCCACCTGCATCTCGGCCTGCTGCATCACCGAGGGCGACACCATGTCGAGGTTGACGTTTTCAGCGCGCTGGCCGGTAAGCTCCGCGACCTTGGTCAAGATCTTGTCGCCAATAGCCAGCTTCTGCCCATAGATCGCTGCGCCCTTGGCAACCGAGAGGTTCGGCTCGTTGAGCTGCGGCTCTTTTCCAAACTCACGCTTGAGCCGCTCAGGCACCTGCGGCATGTAAGTGGAACCACCCACCAGCAGCAGCTTATCGAAGCTGGTGTAGCCCTTCTGGCGCGCCGCGTCGAGCATTTGCTTGGTGAAGAGAATCGTCTGCTCCAGCAGGCCAGCGGTCAGCTCGTCGAACTTGTCCCGGGTCAGTGTCACGGGAATTGCCTGCCCAGCATGGCTCACCGGCACACGGGTCTCGGCCTTCGCGCTCAGCGCCTTCTTGGCATCCTCGGCGCGAATCCAGAGGTCTTGCAGCGAATCGGGCGACGAGGTGGGATCATCCGAGGAGCCGGTCTCGCGCATCCATTCCTGCGCCAGATACGTCACCACCGCCGCGTCCCAGTCGCGTCCGCCCAGTTCCTTATCGCCGCCGGTCGCGATGACGGTGATCGCGTTCTCCTTGATCTCGATCATCGTGATGTCGAAGGTGCCGCCGCCCAGGTCATAGACCAGCACCACCTGGTTCTGTTCGTTCTGCGTGCCGAACGAGATGGCCGCCGCGGTTGGCTCGTTGATGATCTCGAGGACGTTCAGCCCAGCAATCTGGCCCGCGCGGGCCGTCGCCTCACGCTCATTGATGCCGAAGTAGGCGGGGCAGGTGATGACGACATCTTTGATCGTGGTGTTATTCTGCGCCTGGGCGTCATCGACCACCTTGCGCAGAATCCACGAGGAGATCTCTTCCGGGCGGTAGTCCGTACCCTGGTAGTTGAAGGTCCAGTTGGGGTCGCCCATGTGGCGCTTGACCATCTCGACGACATCGTTGGGGTACAGCTTGGCGCTATTCTTCGCCTCACGGCCCACAACACGGCTGGTGCTGCTCTCGAAGAGCACCACCGACGGTGTCGTCAATTCGCCGTTGGAGTTTGAGACGACCTCAGCCCTGCCAGACTCGTTCACATAGGCAATGCATGAATAGGTTGTCCCGAGATCGATGCCGTAGACCGAGTTTCCGCCTGCCATGCCTCTACCTGCTTTCTACCGCGTGCTCTAGCGTCTGTATCCAGTCGCGTCTATCATGAGTTGCCCGCGCCGTTGCTATATGCCTTGACCCACTCCGTCCGCAGCACGTTGTTCTCATACATGAAGCCGGGGCGCAGGCTCTCCGCGATGGTACCAATCTGCGCTGGCTCGGTGGCTGCCACCGCCTCCATTACCTGATGGCGGGCGCGGTCGACAGGTTTTCCGGCATCGGTTCGATAGCTGCTGACGCCGTTGCCCAAGAGTATCTCTTCGATCTCGCCCTGATACGTCTGGTAGTTGCGCGTCGTTTTGGTCTCACCGCCAGCCCCGAGCAGTTCCGCCTTGCGACCGTCGCCAATCAGATCGTGGAGCTTGATGAGCGATAGGTAGAGCGGCCGCAGCGTCTGGTGGAACAGCCGCTCGCGCACCTGCTTGACCTCGCCGTGCAGGAAGTCGATTTGCTTATCTTTCGCCTGGTCATAGAGCAACTTGGAGTTGAAACTCTCGCGCAACTGGTCGAGTCGCTCGGTTACTTCTTTGAACTCTTGAAGCGAGACGGCTTGACTCGAAGCAGTTGCTTCTGGCGCACCAGCGGAAGCGGACATTCCAGTAGCCTGCGGCTGATTGCCGTCCCTTGCGTCTGCTCCATTTGTCGCTGCGGGTTCAATGAATTGTGAATTGGGATCGCCCTGCCCCATGCGTTCCTCCCTAGCCTTCGATCTGCCGAATATGCGCCGCAGTATGCGCACGTCTTTGCCCACTCTCTAACTGAGCCATCATCACGCGGATGATCTCGGCCGTCGTTGACTCACCTATGCCCGTGTAGCTGGGCGTAGCCCCGACGATGAATTTGCTCGAAGGGTAAACTGATTATGTTCCCATGCATGGCATATGAACTCCACTGATAGGTGCAGTATAGCGCACTTCTTTCTACACTGCAACCTGTGTTTTTGTAACAGGAAATACCATCGAGAATCACGAGTAGCGCGGCGTCCCCATTCACTGAGAGTGTTACAGCCGACATCTCTTGAATCCCGTGATTCTCGTTTCTGAATGGATGCTGGTCAGGATGGATGCTGGTCGGTACGCGCTGGGTGAGACGGACGTTGTTACGAATGATCGAGACGCATGGTTGTCATCAGCGCTGGGTTACTGTTGCTGGGGCGTGTGCTATACTGCGAGCTATCTGACAGATCGGCACGACTGCTAGAACTGCGAGCGAGGGAGCGGCGTATGCCTGTGTCGGTGGCCAATTCTCAGCTGATCTACGACGCGCTCACAGCGTGCGACGTCAGGATGGTCTCCGCCTTGCCCGAGACCTGGCTGGTTCATCTCATCCGTATGGCCGAGGAAGACCCCCAGATGACCCTGGTACGCGTCGCCAAAGAGGAGGAGGCGATTGGCGTCTCGGCGGGCGCTCACCTGGCTGGCGTCAGTTCAGCGCTGCTGATGCAGAACCACGGCTTCCTGGCGGCCATCAACCCCATCGTCTCGCTGGCGCTGCTCTACAAGATCCCCCTGCTCATGCTCATCAGCTATCGCGGCCACATGGGCGAGCGCGACCCCTGGCAGACGCAGGGTGGCATGGTCACGGAGCCGCTTCTGCGGGCGCTGGGCATCCCCATCTGGACCCTGGCGGACCCGCGCGACATCCCGCGCCGACTCAGGGACGCGCAGACGCTGGCGCTCGCCGCGCTCACGCCAGTCGCGGTGCTGCTGACCCGCGAGTTGATGTGGGAGGATTGAGGAGAAGGGCCATGCTGCGCGCGGACGCCTTGCAGGCGATTTATCCTGAGCTGGAAGACCGCATCGTCGTCACGATCATGGGCGCGGTCGCGGCGGAGCTTTATACGCTCGGCCACCGACCCACCTTCTTCTATCTGGAGCACGCAATGGGGCTGGCCTCCTCGATGGGGCTGGGCGTTGCGCTCTCGCTGCCACAGCACAAGGTGGTCGTGCTCGACGGCGACGGCTCGCTGCTGATGAATCTAGGTACGCTAAGCACGCTGGCGCGCTACCGGCCGGGCAACCTGCTACACATCGTCTTCGACAATGAGAGCCTGCTTTCAGTCGGCGGCTTCCCCACCGCCACGGCGACGGGAACCGATCTGGCGGGCATCGCGCGGGCTAGCGGTATCCCACAGGTGGAAGAGGCAGACACGCCCAAACGGCTGAAGAAGGCCGTCACGGACGCGCTGGCGGGCGAGACCCTGACCACTATCGTCTCGAAGGTCGAGGCGGTGGGGCCGAAGTCGTTTCACATGGATTTGCCGCTGCTGGAGAATCGCTTCCAGTTCAAGCGCGCGCTGGAGGCGTTGCGGCGACAGGAGTAGCCCGCATTTCGCGCGGAGGATGTGGATAAGCAAGGGAGGCGAACATGGCGGACGGGCAGCGGAACAGCGTATTATCCCAACTCATCGAGGAACTCGTTGCGGGGCGGATTCGCGTCGTCGATCTGACTACGCCGCTCGGACCGGAGACGCCGGTAATCGATCTGCCGCCGATCTTCGCGCCCTCGCCGGGACTGACCCTCACCGAGATATCGCGGTATAACGAAGCCGGTCCAGCCTGGTACTGGAATATTCTGCACCTGGGCGAGCATACCGGCACTCACTTCGACGCCCCCATCCACTGGGTGACGGGCAAGGATCTCCCTGAGAACGCCACCGACACCATCCCGCCACGCCGGTTCATCGGCCCCGCCTGTGTCATCGACGTGACGGCGGACGTGGAGCAGGACCTCGACTTCCTGCTGACGCCGGAGCGCGTCCAGCAGTGGGAGGCGGAGCATGGACGCATCCCAGCGGGAGCGTGGGTGCTACTGCGTACCGGCTGGAGCAAACGCACGAGCCGCGAGGATTTCCTGAACGTGCGTGAGGATGGCGCCCATTCGCCAGCATTCTCGAAAGAGTGCTCGGAGTTCCTCGCCCGCGAGCGCGATGTGTTGGGCGTTGGCGTGGAGACCGTCGGGACGGACGCCGGGCAGGCCGGGGGCTTCGATCCCCCATTCCCCAACCACACGACGATGCATGGCGCGGGCAAATTCGGGATTACGAGCCTGATCAACCTGGACCAGTTGCCTCCGACCGGGGCTGTAGTCATCGCCGCGCCGCTCAAGATTGTCGGCGGCTCCGGCAGCCCGTTGCGCGTCATAGCGCTCGCGCCAGGCCAGGCGTAGGGCCGAAACCTCCTGTAAGATTGTATACTGAGTCCAATGCATTGCCGTGAGCGACAACGCATCATTAAACATGGGTCAATACATCAGACCGCAAAGGCAATGGACATATGGCTATTTTGCTCAAATCACCTGACCAGATCGAAAAGTTGCGCGCGGCGGGTCGCCTCGTCGCCGAGACGTACG
>JAICKD010000455.1 GCA_025928125.1 Ktedonobacterales bacterium | reverse complement strand
GGCTCCATCTCCGGCGGCGGCACGATCACGCCCTCTGCCTCGACGATCTCGAAAAGCTGCTCGACCAGCGCACGTGCGTCAGGCGGGAGCGCAGCCACACGTGCTGGCAGTTGATCGATGGTGGCGTTCTCGTATGGCGCGCCCGCACCTGCATCCTGCATGATCCGTCCTCCAACAGCTGGATTCCCGCCCGATGTGTTCATAATATCTCACAGCGACTCTATCGCCGTCCCCGCGCGCGGGGACGAGACCCGGCGAAGCTCCTGCGCCCGCCGGTAGAGCGCCACGTATTGCTCGGCGGAGGCGGCCCACGAGTTATCGGCCAGCATCGCGCGCTGCATCAGGTCGCCCCAGCTATCGGCGAAGCGATACGCCTCCAGCGCGCGCACCGTCGCGGCGAAAAACTGGAAGGGGTCGTAGCGCTGGAAGCAGAAGCCGTTGCCGATATTGAGCATCGGATCGAACTCCTGTACCGTATCGGCGAGGCCACCAGTCTGGTGAACGATAGGCAGGCAGCCGTAGCGCATCGCCAGCATCTGCGTCAGGCCGCACGGCTCGAAGCGCGATGGCATGAACAACATATCGGCTCCCGCGATAATCTGATGGCTCAGTTCGGTATTGAAGGTGAAGCGTATCGCCACCTGCCGCTCGTAGTGCATGACGAGCCGCTGGAACATCTCGTGATAGTGCTGATCGCCAATGCCCATGACGACCAGCTGGACGTTCTGCTCCAGCAGCGGCAGGATGGTGGCCTCCAGCAGGTCAAGGCCTTTCTCGTCGGTCAGACGCGAGATCATGCCGATCAGCGGGGTGAACTCTTCGACGGGGAGATTGACCAGTCGCTGGAGCGCGGCCTTGTTGGGGCGGCGCTTTTCGAGGCTAAAGGCATCGTAGGTGGAGGCGATGGCCGTATCGTTCGCGGGATCGTTTTCCTGTGCGTTCATGCCGTTCAGAATGCCGTAGAGACGGTCCTTGCGCTCGTGGAGCAATGAATCGAGCTTCTCACCGAACTCTGGCGTCAGAATCTCGCGGGCATAGCTGGGGCTGACGGTATTGATCACATCAGCGAAGAGGATGCCGCGGCCCATCAGGTCAACGACGTTGGCTAGCTCTGGCACATCCGAGTAGAGCATGCCCTCCTGCGCGACGCCAGCCACCTCCAGAATGCGATAGCCAAACTTGCCCTGCGCGGCGAGGTTGTGGATGGTGTAGACCGTTGCGGTGTCGGCGAAGACGGGGTCGTCGCGATAGACCGTCTGCGTCCAGTTGGGGATGATCGCGGCGTGCCAGTCGTGGCAGTGGATGATATCTGGCGCCCAGCCTATCGCACGGATGAATTCGAGCGCGGCGCGGCAGAAGAGGATGAAGCGCTCGCCGTCGTCGCCATAGCCATACACCTTCTCGCGCTGAAAATAATGGGGCGCATCGACGAAGTAGACAGGCAAGCCATCGTCGCGGGTCGTTTCACGGATTCCCACCTGCTCGGAGCGCTGGCTCATCGGCACCGCCAGTTCCTCACGCGCAACCTTCAGACGCCACCGCTCGGGGTCGATGCTTTTGTAGAGCGGCAGCGCCAGCCGGACATCATGCCCCAACCTGCGCAACGCCTGTGGCAATGCGCCGATGACATCGGCCGGGCCGCCCGTCTTGACATAGGGAACGGCCTCGGCGGCGACGACCAGCACACGCAACGGCTCCCCACGGAGCGCTGCCTCGACATCCAGTGGCGCGATGGCGGGCTGCCTCTCATCGTGCAGGGGGTCAATGCCATAGGGCGGGGTAGGCGAGAGCGACGATGGCTTCATAAAGTCTGTGAATGATGACTTCGTGGCTGCCGACCTCAACTGCGACATGGCATTCCTCCATGTGCGATCATCGATCACTACTGCGCACCACAGGGTCGCACTCCGCAAATTTGCCTGCTTTATGCGTATGCCCGATTCCCGCCAATCCCGCGACGGGTGGGACTTCATCATAGCACTCGCGCGCCCCTCTGGCTACCCTTGCTCCGACGCCCGTGGGACTCGATGTGCGATCCTCATCGGGCGGATAGCTGCTCCAGCGCCTGGGCTACGTAGAGAGCGTGCCGCTCCCGCATCCGCGCCTCGGCCGCCGCATCGCTAGCCCAGTCGCCGAGCCTGCCAGCGGGCCGTAGCGCGGCGCAGAGGTCCCAGTATGGCAGATTGGCGAAATCAATGGGCGCGACCGCGGCATATTCGCGGGTGAAGCGCTCCATGGCGTCCGCGCCGAATGCCCAGAGCAGATCGAGCCGACTGATGGCGATGTCGGCCAGCGGGTCGCCGATGGCAGCGTCCTCCCAGTCGACGATGCCGACGAGCCGCCCCTCGCGCCAGAGGATGTTCCCCGGCCAGTAGTCGCCATGGAGCAGGCCGGACGCATTGCGCGGCGTCCACGGCCACGCAGCCTCCAGCGCGTCGCGGATACGTCCCTCGCTTAGCGAGTCGTCGAGGCGCGCGGGCCGATGGCCGATGATGCTGCCCCAATGAGCGGTCTGGTCTGGCAGAAACGAGATGTTATGCGCCGCGCAGTCGATCCGGTGGATCGCCGTGAGCTGCCTGGCGAACTGCGGCAGAAGATCGGGCGCGTCCGCCAGTTCGAACACCGTCTCGCCTTCGATGTATTCGAGAACGACAACGGGTGTCTCGAAGAACTCGCCCGACTGATCGAGGTAGTACGGCGCGGGCGCAGGGATTCCCGCCTCATGGACAATCCGCAGCAGCGCGAATTCGTCGGCGGCCACCTGTGGGTTGCGCGCGAGGTCGGCGGCGCCGTGCTGGCGGACGATCAGCTTCCGCGTCTGGCCGTCGGCGCGCTGAAGCTCGATAGCCGTCACCCGTGCCGAGACGCCGCCATGCAGCGCCCATGCGCGGATAAGCATACTATCCGGATCCATCTTGCGTGCGAGGCGGGCAAACGCGCTGGTATTCTGTAGGTCGGTCATCGGGGCAAGTCCTGATAAGGCGTCGTTCTCTCCATAGTGTGCCATAACAAGCGATGGCCCGCAACCATCGCTGGCTACGGGCCGCATTTGTGTACGAGCTACTCCAGACAAACGCATAATTCTGGTTCCCCCTCCCTTTTAGGGGAGGGGGTTAGGGGGAGAAGGCCGTCACCCATCTTACGGGCGTGCGGACGCCGTGACCACGCCTTCGGTGGTCTCGTAGCCGTTGAGGTAGACATCCTCCGGGTCGGGGCCAGCGGCCGTGTAGGCAAACGCGCCCAGCATCGTCAGCGCGAACCCAAAGATGACCAGCTCAGGATACGGCTTATCCAGGTTGTAGGCGACGAAGGCGAGCGCCAGCCCAATGAGCACACTCACCAGGATCGCCACCAGCCACGGGATCGACCGCGTGCGTACCGCCGCGATGGCGCAGGCCGCGATGCCGACAATCGCGAAACAGATGGCCGTGACGAACATGGCGTGCGAGCCATCCATCGCGTCGATGCCCTTCTGCAGCACATCAGCCTGGAAGCCGTTGATTCCGGCCGTCACCATCAGCGCCAGCGCAATCGCGTTGACCCAGAGGCCAAACTTGCGCCAGTTGCCCATCGGATGGTAGCGGCGGCGCATCAGCACGACCAGTTGATAGAGGCCCAGGCCGCCCATCAGCAACAACATCCACCAGGCGTCATGCAGCCCGCCAGGCCCCGGCTGGTAGAAGAACATCAGTCCGGATTCCAGTTCGTAATACAGCGGGAGCGAGAAGAACGCAAAGCCCATCAGCAGGAAGAGCAATAGCGTCCCCAATACCAGCCACTGCCCGGCGCAACCGAGTTGCT
>JAICKD010000716.1 GCA_025928125.1 Ktedonobacterales bacterium | reverse complement strand
GCGCAGGCCGACCATATTTGAGTGCGTTATCCAGTAGCGCCAGCAACACCTGCTTGAGCCGGTCGTGATCGCCGCGAACCATCAGTGGGCCATGCCCGTCCGTCTGGAGCGTGACCGAACGCTCGCCCGCCAGAATGCGCGCCTGGTCCACCGCCTCGCCCGCCAGCGCGACAACATCGAGCGGCTCGCGCTGCACCGGACGACCAATATCCAACCGCGCCAGCGTCAGCAAATCATTGAGCAGCCGCGACATGCGGTCGGCCTCGTTGCGAGCCGCCTGGAGCGAGGAGCGCGCCGTCGCCGGATCATCAATCGCGCCCATGTTCAGCAGGTCAAGATAGCCACGAATAGCGGTTAGCGGCGTGCGCAACTCGTGCGAGGCATCGGCGATGAACATGCGCATCCGCTCCTCGGACGCCTGCTGCGCGGTGAAGGCCTGCTCGATGCGCTCGGCCATCTCGTCGAATGAGTTGGCGAGTTGGCCGATTTCGTCGGTGCGTTCAGGCAGGCCGACGCGATAGCTGAGATCGCCGCTGGCGATGCGCTTTGACGCGCGCGAAATCCTGGTGAGCGGTCGCAGCAGTCGGCCGATCAGCGGGCTACCAATCAGAATGCCCACCAGCAGCGCCGCGACGAACGTCCCCAGCAGCAGCAGCCGGACGATGCCGAGCACCGCACGCGACCGTGGGAACGAGGTGATGACCTCGACGATGCCGACGTCTGTCCCGCGTGAATCACTGCAGAACGATGTGGTGGGATAGCGCACCGCTAGCAGATCAACGCCCAGCTGGCCGCTCTGTGCGGTGTACGCGACGTCGGCGAGGTAGCCCGTTCCCGTGTTCTGCGCCGCCCGAACGCGCGCGATCAACTGGGCGCTGCGCAGGCGTGTCACGTTGGGGCCGAGGTCGCCCACACCGCTGCCATCCGATGAGGCGACGACGATGCCGCGCTTGTCGAGCAGATAGACGTTTTCGATGCCGGGGAAACGCATCAGTGGGTCAGCTATCGCCTGTTGAAAGCCCTCCTGGTAGCTGACGGCATTGGCGCACTGGTCGGCGGGTTGCCCGCGGACGAGCGCATCCCAGGCCTGCTGGCTCGTGCCGACCACCGCGCGCGCCTCGGTCTGGAACGCGGTCAGTTCATTGGAATAGAGCACGTGGCCAATGACCAGATTTAGCACCAGCCCCAGGCCGAGCAGAATCACGGCGAGCAGTCCAGCGTAGACGAGGATGAGCCGCCAGCGCAGGCTGTGGAACCGGCCTGATCGGCGCGGGCGCGGCGGCCCTGGCTGCTCGGATGTCTGCGCGGCTGAGCGCGTCTGGAGTGACATGGTCTGCCGTTACCCCTTCAGCACGTAGCCGATGCCACGCACCGTCTGGATGAAGCGTGGCGCGCTCGGTTCGTCTTCGATCTTCTCGCGCAGGTAGCGGACGTAGACCTCGATGATGTTGGTCTCGCCCATGAAGTCGTAGCCCCAGATGCGGTTGAGGATGGTCTGGCGGTCTAGCACCTGGCGTGGGTGGGTCATGAAGAGATGGAGCAGGTTGAATTCTGTCGCCGTCAACTCGATGATCCGTCCGCCGCGCTTCACTTCATGCGCGGCCTCGTCCAGCGTGAGATCGTTGATTGCGAGCACGCGGCCACCAGGCCCGCCCGCGTCGACGACACGCTGCTGGCGGCGGTGCAACGCGCGCACCCGCGCCACCAGTTCTTGCAGATTGAAGGGCTTGGTCACATAGTCATCGGCGCCAATTTCCAGCCCCTGCACACGGTCCTTCACATCGTCTTTCGCGGTTAGCATCAGAATAGGGATGTTGGTGGTAGCCTGGTTCTCCCGCAGCCTGCGGCACACCTCAAAGCCGTCGAGATCGGGCAGCATTACATCGAGGATAACGAGATCGGGCCGGAGCCGCTGCGCCATATCCAGCGCCTGATAGCCCTCAGTGGCGCAGGTGACCAGGAATCCCGCGTGCTCCATGCCGAGCCGGATGACGTTGGTGATCGCCATCTCGTCGTCGACTACGAGCAGGCGCGGCGCCGGTTGGCCATCGCCGTGACCTGAAGGTTGCTGCTGGCTCATTCCCACTCCCCGCCCTATCAGGAGACTGCCGCCATCGCTGCCAGTGTGGCCATATGCTACTTAACGTGTTGTTCTAGAGAATCGGTGAGGTGCGTCTGCGTCTGGGTCTGCCAGCCCGTGAAGGCGGGCTTTGCGGCCGCAGCGGAGCGGAGGCCCATAGGCGCGGCTTCAGCCGCCAGCGCATCCATCGCACGCGCATTATAGACGCAGGGCTGGATGGCTCACAAGATTGCATAGGCATAGCGGCGTAACTCTCAGCGTATGTTAAGGCTGCGAGGGTCGTCTTGTATGCACTGAAGTACCGG
>JAICKD010000813.1 GCA_025928125.1 Ktedonobacterales bacterium | reverse complement strand
GTTTCAGCCCTTCGCGCCAGAAAAAGTCCCAGCGCGAAACCGGCTGCCGGAAGGAGCGCCACCGCCTGCTCATACCGTCTGCGGCGGCGTAACATCGCGACGAATAGCAGCAGCGGCGCTTCCAAGCCCATCACAATGGAAAAGGCGACGAGCAGATGGTACCAGTAGCTCAGCGACGCATATACCCCGTCCACTGGACACTATCCTTCCACACACTGGCGCATCTGGCGATATACCGCCTGTTCGTAAAAATAGCACAGGCGAGCGCATCAAAGGGATACCTCGTGATGGGCTTTCATCATCCAATGTTTCCATCGCCCGTTGACCAGCTCGCATAGAATAAAGCTGGCGGCACAAGAGAACAGGGAGGGATGCGCCAGTGAGCGAGCAGGATGTATTGAGTGTTACCGTAGCCAGCGACGCGCCATCGGCAGAGCGGCGGGAGGAGCTACGGGCGGCGTGCGCGGCCAACATCGCGGCGGGCAGATCGCCCTACGAGCGCGTCCAGATTCACACGCGCGGCGAGGTCGAGTGGATCATAGCCGAACACGGCTGGTCAGGCCAGGAGTCTGAATACATCGTCAAATACGAGCTAATCCCCCAAGGCCGGACGGTCGAGTGCGCGAACTTCAGCGGCGCGTGGATGGCCGAGGTCGATCTTTCGGGCATGGCGCTGCGGCGGGCCAATCTATCAGGCGCGAATCTGGTGCGCGCCAACCTGCGGGACATCGACCTGGTCGATAGCGATCTCTCCGGCGCGGACCTGGGTTACGCCGACCTCTCCGGCGCGAACCTCATCTGGGCCAACCTGACCGGCGCGCATCTTCGTGAGGCGAATCTCTCCAACGCCCGGCTGGTCTTTGCCACGCTCCACGGCGCGGGATTCGCCCGCTGCGACCTGCGCGGAGCTGTGCTAACCCACGCCCGCATGGACGCCGCGACGCTGCTGGGCGATGTCCGGTTGGATGACCGGACGCGCCTGCGTGATATCGCCTGGAACGGCGCCTCACTGACCCAGATCGACTGGTCGCAGACGCCGCGCCTGGGCGATGAGATCCAAGAGGAATTTGTCCCTGCGGAGCATGGCCGACAGGCGGCGATTATGCCGCACAGGTGGGAGGCCGCCGCCCGCACGTACCAGCAGCTTGCCGTCGTGCTGCGCGAGCAGGGCGTGAGCGACGCCGCCGCGCGCTTCGCCTATCGCTCGCAGGCGCTTCAGCGGCGCGTGCTCCGCCAGCAGCGGCACTATCTGCGGGCTGGTGGCTCGTGGCTGCTCGACCTCATCTCCGGCTACGGCTATAAACCGATGCGCAGTTTCATCACCTATCTGCTGGTTATCATCGCCTTCGCCGCCCTCTACTTTGTCTTGCGCGAGAGCGTTTCTCCGGCGCTCTCGCCCGTGGATGCGCTGATCTTTAGCGTCACGTCGTTCCACGGGCGCGGCTTCGCGCCGGGCGAGGCGGTGAGCCTGCATAATCCGCTGACCATCCTGGCGGCGGGCGAGGCAGTGCTGGGGCTGCTGATCGAGATCACTTTCATCGCGACGTTCACCCAGCGCTTCTTCGCGCGGTGACCGTCCTCGCGCTCGTTGCCGCTCTCGCTCGTGCCTTCACTCACCTCACGATTCAGCGCAGTGGCATGCCATTTGCATAGCTCTACATGGCTGGGGTTGACCCAGTGGAGCATGTGAATCCATGCGCCGAACGCACCCTGAGGGAGATGGCGATTTATGGCGATTGCGACAGTATGTGTGATCGAAGACGATGAGGGGATCCGTGATATCGTACGCGATCTGCTCACTGATGAAGGATACGCTGTGATCGAGGCGGCCACTGGCTTTGAGGGGAAGCAAATACTCGATGCCAGCGCCGGGCGGCTGATCGTC
>JAICKD010000415.1 GCA_025928125.1 Ktedonobacterales bacterium | reverse complement strand
CGCGCACGCGGGGACTGAACTGGATGCGCTTCTGCCAAAACCGCCTGCCGAGCCGAAGTCACGCGCCGCCTCCAACGGGCATAATGCCAGTGCTGAGCCAGTGCATGCCGATGATGTGAAACACGGCACCGTCGGCGCGGTTGCGGTGGATGGTGACGGCAACATTGCCGCATCGGCCTCGACAGGCGGGCGCGCAGGCAAGCATCTCGGGCGCGTGGGCGACACGCCGTTGCCCGGCTGCGGCTACTACGCCGAGGGCGGCATTGGTGGCGTTTCCTGCACAGGCGATGGCGAGGATTTCATCCGGCTGCTGCTGGCGAAGCGCGTCGCGGACTTTCTCGCGGCAGGGCTTTCCGCACAGAGCGCGGCCACCGCGGCGATTCGGCTCTTGAGTGAGCGCACAACCGGCGAGGGCGGACTGATCGTGCTGGATAGCCACGGCCGCGTCGGCTACGCGCGTAACTCCGCGACGATGGCCCATGCCTTCATGATGGATGATATGTCAGCGCCCTTTGCGGGCATCTGAAGCCCACCCATCGCAGCTTCATAATCATTCGCAACCATGTTGGATTCAGGTGAGGTGGCAATCAACCACCTCACGCCAACCCTATGCCTCCAAATTGGGCGCGGTGCCGCATCTCATGCTCTTTGGTTCCCCCAATACCTCCCAACACCTCTCAAATCCCGTAGCCGCTGACTATAGGAAGACAAACGTCCCCACTCACTTTCTCTAACGTCCGGATTGTGAACTGGTTCACAAATTCACCAATATTCGTCCAAAAAACTAGGGTTTTCCAGGGGGTATTTTTCGCTGACCCTGGCTATACTTACCTTTGTCGGCAGACGGGATGCTGTCAGGAAGTGCGATGAACGCAGTACCGCAAGGATGCAGCCGTTCCGACTTTACCAACGTGTGGGGGCAGGGCGCCATAGGAGGTGGCGGTCTGCCCCCCCCTCATTTTTCAGCGATGCATTCCAGGGTTTTTCCAAAAACTTCTCCCCGAATCCCGCGTTTGCGTCTCATCCTGCTGGATGCTAGCATTAGCAGAAGCTCGTGGGTCCGAGACCGCTCGACGCGCGCGTCGTTCAGAGAGGATGCACCATCAATGGCCGATTCACCGCAGTACGTGCTGGCGCTCGATCAGGGTACCACCAGCTCACGCGCCATTCTCTTCGATCATTCGGGCCGTGTCGCGGCAGTCACCGGTCAGGAATATCCTCAAATCTATCCTCAGCCCGGCTGGGTGGAGCACGACCCCGAGGCCATCTGGGGATCGCAAATCGCCTGCGCGCAGAGCGTGCTGCAAACGTCGGGCGTGCGTCCGCAGCAGATCGCCGCAATCGGCATCACCAATCAGCGCGAGACCACCATCCTCTGGGAGAAGGCGACTGGAAAGCCGGTGATGAACGCCATCGTCTGGCAGGACCGCCGCACCGCGCCACTCTGCGATGCGCTCCGCGCTGAGGGCTGGGAGGCGCCGATTCGCGCGAAAACGGGCCTGGTGATCGACGCCTATTTCTCGGGGACGAAAATCGCCTGGATGCTCGACAACCTGCCGAGCCTGCGTGAGCGCGCCGAGCGCGGCGAGATCCTCTTCGGCACGGTTGATTGCTGGCTGCTCTGGCGGCTGACCGCTGGCCGGGTCCACGCCACTGACTATTCCAACGCCTCGCGCACGATGCTCTTCAATATCCACACACTCGCATGGGACGATGAGCTTCTGGCGCGGCTGCGCATTCCGCGCGTGATACTGCCAGCGGTTCGGCCCAGCAGCGAGGTCTACGGCACGACCGACGAGCAGCTTTTTGGCGTGGCGATCCCGGTGGCGGGCGATGCGGGCGACCAGCAGGCGGCGACCTTCGGACAGGCATGCTTTACGCCTGGCATGGCCAAGAACACCTATGGCACTGGCGGCTTTCTCCTGCTCAATACCGGGGAGTCGCCCGTCTCTTCGCAGAGTGGGCTGCTTACCACGATTGGCTGGGGACTCGGCGGCAAGATCACCTACTGCCTGGAAGGCAGCATCTTTATCTCTGGCGCGGCGGTGCAGTGGCTGCGCGATGGGCTGGGCATCATCGCGCAGGCGAGCGAGACCGAGGCGCTGGCTGCCTCGATTCACGATACGGGTGGCGTCTATCTGGTACCCGCGTTCGTCGGCTTGGGCGCTCCCTACTGGGATCCCTACGCGCGTGGCGTCATCGTCGGCCTGACACGCGGCACGGGACGCGCCGAAATCGTGCGGGCAGCTCTGGAGGCGGCGGCCTACCAGACGCGCGACGTTGCTCACGCAATGGAGAAGGACTCGGGCATCACGTTGCAAGAGTTGCGCGTGGACGGTGGCATGGTCTCCAACAACTGGCTGTTGCAGTTCCAGGCGGATATGCTCGATGTGCCGGTGCAGCGGCCAGTTGTCGCGGAGACGACAGCGCTTGGCGCGGCCTACTTGGCAGGGCTGGCAGTTGGCTTCTGGAGCGGACTGGACGATATCAGCCGTAACTGGGCAATGGATCGCGCATTCACGCCGACGTTGGTCGCAGAGACCCGCGCGCGGCTCTATCACGGCTGGCAGCGCGCTGTCGAGCGCGCACGTGGCTGGGCGCGCGACGATGCCTAGAGGTGCGGCGCGCAGGGGATGGGGGTGGGGATAACCTACCCCGACGGTGAGGTGAAAACATGACCCCCTGCTATACCCTTCATGGCGCATCAATTGCGAGAAACTACGCAGAGTGCGCCAATTCACTAGCAACTCGCTACCTGGTAGGCTACAATACTCGCTGGCAGGTCTGCTGGCGCTTCGCCGCGTAATGCCACACGATATGCGCTAAAGCGATAACTTGAATAACGGCCTGAGTGACGATATCGGCAACGGGAGCGACGAGAACAATGGGCTGGAATGACCTGATTGGCATGCGGCTCGACCAGTACGACATACTGGACGAACTGGGGCGAGGCGGCTCGTCGCGGGTCTACCATGCGTACGACATCGAAGCCAAACGCGATGTCGCGATCAAGGTCATTCCGAATGACGCTGAGGACCGCGCGCTCTTCCTCAACCGATTCGTGCGCGAAGTGGACGCCGTCCGGCAACTCCATCACCCCAACATTGTCGGCGTCTATGGCGCGGGCGAGAACGACGAGTTCGTCTATCTCGTGATGCAGTGTGTCACGGGCGGCACCCTCCGGCGCAAGCTGAACGGCCCCCTACCGGTCCCCGAGGCCGTCGCCTACATGGTGCAGATCGCCTATGCCCTGCACCACGCGCACAGCAAGGGCATTATTCACCGCGATGTCAAACCTTCCAATATGCTGCTGGAGTATCCTGGCAGCAACCACCTTCTCTTGACAGACTTTGGCATCGCCAAGATTCAAGGCGCGCGCGGCCTGACCAAGTCGGGTACGACGCTAGGCACCCCGGAATACATGTCGCCGGAACAGGCCGAAGGGCGCGAGATCGACGAACGCGCCGACATTTACGCGCTGGGATGCGTGCTCTACGAGACGCTGGCTGGCCGACCGCCATTTATGGGTTCGACGCCGGTCTCCGTCCTCTTTCAGCATGTGCATTCCCGCCCGGCCTACATTCGCGGCTTCAATCCCGGTGTCCCGGCCGAACTGGTGCATATTCTGGAGATCGCGCTCGCCAAGCGACCCGACGAGCGCTATGGAAGCGCTGAATCATTCGCGCGCGCGCTGCGCCCCTTCGCGGGCGATATGCCCGACATCTCTGCCCAGCAGCCGGACAACGGCCCCATCGTGATCGCGCACTCTCGTGGGTTAACCCCAACGCGCCCGCTGCCTGCGCCACACCAGCGCGCCAGAGATGACGTGGCAGATCGCGATACCATCGAAAATCCCCCAATCGTCGCGCATGTCCGGGAGGATATCTACGAGGAGACGACGGCGCCGCTGCCCGCGATCAGCGCGCGTAAGACCTTGCCGCCGTTCCAACGCGCGCATCGAGGGCTTGGGGCTGGCCGCGTCCGCAAGACGACCCCCCTTGCGCGCAGTCATAAGACGGCCCCGCCGAGTCGCGCGCGCAAGACGTTGCCGCCGTTCGTGCG
>JAICKD010000636.1 GCA_025928125.1 Ktedonobacterales bacterium | reverse complement strand
TAGTCCGAATCGTTACGGCTATATGGTAGACTGGAATGCGCGTGTCGTGCTTCTCCAAGCGTTTCCAGTCGCGGGCTGTCGTATGAGCCATGTATTTGAATTGACTGACGAGCAGTATGCAATCATCAAAGAGGCTGCGGAGCGTTCCGGGCGCACACCAGAAGACCTCTTCCTGGCATGGGCGCAGGAAGAAGAGACTCGCTACCGGCAGGCGCATCCAACTTATTACGAGACCGACGAGTGGCTGCAACATCTTGGTGTGAGCGAGGAAGAAATCGAAGTCTCGAAGGAGCGTATGCGTCGGGAGCACGAGATGCCGTACGATGCCGACGCATGAGGAGTACGCGCAGTTTCTGCGAGAGTTTGCTGTGCTGACACCATCTCAGCGAGCACGGTTTCTCGATGCGTTGCAGAAAATGGTGAATGACCTTCGTAAGGGTCAACCATTCCGTCCAGGTCTGCGTATCAAGGGAGTGCAGGGCCACCCTGACATCTTTGAAATGACCTGGGCGCCTGGCGGACGAGCAACATTTCACTATGGCGCTCCGGTTCAGCCTGGAGTAACCCATATTGTACGGCGTCGCATTGGCGACCATGCCATCTTAAACAATCCGTAGCCGTACTATTCCCACCCCGCGCCCGCTGTGGCGGCATCCAGCCAGGCGTCGCCCGCGTGCAGCCGCGCCAGAATCGCGCCCTCACGGACACCGCGCCGACTGATCGAGAGCGCCTCCGCGCCGAGATGCTCCACCGCCGCCCGCAGCACCGCCTCGCCCGCGCCGAGTATCACCGCCCGCGCGTGTGGAATCTCATACTGCTCTGTCAGTTGCGCGGCGGGTGTCGCCACGAGCAGCGACGCAAGCGCTTCTAGCTGTTCGCGGGTGAGCAGCCCCAGCCGCATGCCGTCCGCATTCGGCGCATGAAGCGTCTCGGGTGGTGGCGCTTCCTCGCCAGCGGCCAGGTCCTCCGGCTCGGCGATATGCAGCGCGCGGGCGGCCAGCATAGTGAGCGTCGTCGCGGTGCCGCCACAGGCTATGACCTGCGTGACCGGGAGTGGGACATGCAAGGCGGCCAGTTGCGTTCTCGTCTCTGCGCCCACCTGATCCAGCTCAGTAGCTCGTGGCGGGTCAGACGGAGCATAGCGGGCGTGCATCGCGCCAGAGCCGAGGGGGAGCGAGCTACGCCACTGAATGCGCGCCTCCTCGCCGACGACCACCTCCATGCTGCCGCCGCCGAGATCGAGCGCCGCCCGCCGTTCGGTTGTGGCGGGCAGCCCGCTCGTTGCGCCCCAGTAGGTCAGCGCGGCTTCCTGCTCGCCTGTAATGACTTGTAGCGTGATGCCCGTCTCTTCGCGCACCCGCGCCAGAAACTCGTCGGCGTTGGCGGCGGCACGGACGCTCTCGGTGGCGATGGCCAGCAGCTCCCGCGCGCCAAGTGACCGCGCCTTCGCCGCATACTCGCGCAAGATCGAGATAGCCCTTGCCGTGCGCTCCGGCCCGATGGCGCCAATGGCCGAGACATCCTCGCCAAGCCGCGTCAGGTCTAGCTCGTCGGCCAGCGTGACAAGGTCGCCGCCATCCTCCGTCGGATGCGCGACCACCAGGTGAATCGTATTGCTGCCGACATCCACCGCGGCAAGCGGCGTTATATTAGCCATAGTACGCTCCTTCTGGCAGGCAGGTGAGGCGCTGAAAGACGACGCTGCCACCATGATAATATTGTAGCGAAGTCCTGCCTTGACGTGGGCCACTCACACGGGATACGCTGCTCAACGGTGTGACCCGATTCACAAGACAGGAGCCTGCATGACCAACGATCCCCTTCCCGAAGATGATACCGCGCCTCTCCCGCAAGAGAATGGCCACGCGGCATCTACGCGGGAAGGGCTGGTCGTCGCGCTCGCGCCGAACGTCTTCGAGGTCGTCACCGAGGACGGGACGTCGTGGCTCTGCACGTTACGTGGTCGGCTGCGCAAGTCGCGTCCGGCACGGCCAGCGCCGCGCCAACAGCAATCGCCCCGCCAGGCGCCAGCATCTGTCTCCGTCCCCACCGAAGAGCCAGCTGCCGAGGCGCCGACGCGAGTTGCCCCCGGCGATCAGGTGCGATTCACGCCGTTAGGCAATGGCGAGGGCGTCATCGAAGAGATTATCCCGCGCCGCACCGTATTGGCGCGCGCGCGCCCCGAGGTTGGCACGGAGCAGGTGCTGCTGGCGAACCCCGATCAGGCGGCGCTGGTCTTTGCCATGCGCGAGCCATCGCCTCACTTTGGCCTGCTGGACCGCTATCTTGCCCTCTGCGAACATGCCCACGTCCCCGCGCTCATCTGCCTGAACAAAGATGATCTGGGCGAGCCGGAGGATGTCGCCACGGCGGAAGAGACGTATCGCGCGCTGGGATATCCGGTGTTACGGACCAGCGCGACGACCGGCGACGGGCTAGACGCGCTTCGCGGGCAGCTGGCCGGGCGTATCTCGCTGCTGACCGGGCCATCGGGCGTCGGCAAGTCTTCGCTGATGAATACCCTCATCCCCGATGCGCGCCAGCGGACAGGCGAGATCAGCACGGCGACGGGTAAGGGCCGCCATACGACGACGGGCGTGCGCCTGTTGCCACTGCCAGACGGCGGCTGGCTGGCCGATTCCGCCGGGATTCGCGAGCTGGCGCTCTGGCAAGTGCCGTCGGAGGAATTGCCTGCCTGCTTTGTCGAGTTACGCGAGGCGGCAGGCAACTGCGAGTATGAGGACTGCACGCATGGCATCGAGG
>JAICKD010000169.1 GCA_025928125.1 Ktedonobacterales bacterium | reverse complement strand
GCCCATCGGATGGTAGCGGCGGCGCATCAGCACGACCAACTGGTAGAGGCCCAGGCCGCCCATCAGCAAAAGCATCCACCAGGCGTCATGCAGCCCGCCGGGGCCTGGCTGATAGAAGAACATCAGGCCGGACTCCAGCTCGTAATAGAGTGGAAGTGAGAAGAACGCAAAGCCCATCAGCAGGAAGAGCAATAGCGTCCCCAATACCAGCCACTGCCCGGCGCAACCGAGTTGCTGCGGCGCGGTCGGCGCGAACTCGCGCTGCGTCGCCCAGGTATAGATGAACGTCAGCACGACGATGCCCAGCGCCAGCAAGATGCCAATCGGGATTTGCGTAAATTCATCCAGGTGGATAACCAGCGGCGCGATGGCGACAAAGATCAACGCCAGGGTGCTGCCGAGCACCACCGTATTGCGGCGGGTGCTCCAGAAATAGAGGCCCGCGACCAGGATGGCGAACAGGTTGGTGAAGACGATGGCGCAGATGATATAGCCGCTGAACGGCGTGAAGGTGCAGGAAGTCGGAATCTCGGTCTTCTGCGAGCACTGCACGAAGAACTGGGTGCTATCCAGGTTATGAATGAGGTTCACGACGGGATAGAGTATCACCCAGATGATGAGCAGCGGCACAGCCACCATACCAATAAATCCGACCACGCCATGCAGGTAGACGCCGGGCATGAACTGCTGGCGATTGGCTGTTAAGACTGGCAGCAGCCAGACCTCTAGCCCAAAGAGCGCCAGAATCAGCCCGATGAACAGCATGATATTGAGGATGCCAGCGTGGTCGCCGTCGTTGGGGACGATATTGGCGAAGGTGTTGATAGTCAGCCAGAGCGCCGCGATCACGATGGCCAGCCCGATGCTCAGCCGCACCAGTAGGTCGCGCATGGGGCCGAGCAGTCTGCCCGAGAGCACCAGCGGATTAAGGGCAGCCACCGAGGCGATGCCGAGGCCGGTCAGGAGCGCGATGATGCCGATGGCCGAGAGGTCGATGCTTTGCGGCTGGAACCACGCTGGATGGAAGAGATAGCCGGGGTTATCCGACGGCCAATAGGTGACTGTGCCTGACTTGACATCCACGAATTTGTCGGGAAGATACTCCGACCAGCCAGTGCCAAAGAAGCCGGTCGTATGGATGCCGACACGCACCTGGTAGAGCATGAACAGGCCGATGACCGCCAGCGCCGCGCCGCCCACGAAGAAGAGCGGCCAGGGTAGCACCGGCTTCACATCGTAGAGGAACGAGACTGTAAAGCAGATCAGGCCGATGCCCAGCGCCAGCAGCCCCATCGCGAGGAAACTTTGCTCCATGCGCGTCAGGGTTGAGAGCGTCGAGACGACAAAGACGAAGCTTGGAATCTGGCCAAGCAGGATTGCCGTCACAAAGAAGAAGCCGACCGCGATGACAACTGCCCTCGCCCAGGACATCGGCTTTTCGTGTTCACGCACGGAGTTCGCCGCCCTTAATTGCATGGGTCACAGTCCCTTTCAGAAAATGATTCCCGATTGCCCCGGTCCGCGCCCAACGCCGCGCGATCCCCTTCGCGGGCAGTGTTGGCCTCGCCCGACGATACCCCAAGAGGTACCTGCCCGGCGACACCAACACGCGATATCGAAACGCTATTGTGCAATGCCACTGCACGCTAGACTACAACTAAATTACTGGCTGTCCTAATCTATGCCACCACTGACACCCACCCCAGCATCGCCGGGTGAATGGCGCAGTAGTATGGATACTCTCCAGCCTTGGTAAAGGTGAACGACCACGTACCCGTCTGCGCGTTGATGACCGCTGGCGACTTGAACGACGCATCCGGTGGTGTGCTGCCCGCACGTGGGAAGACATTGTGCGGCTGCGCCGTCTTGTTTTCCCACGTGACCGTCGTACCCACCTTGATGATGATGTTCGGCGGCGTGAAATCGAAGCCCGATGGATTGCTCGTGGTATTTTCAATCGGGATCGTCACCGCCTGCTGGTTAGACATATCGGTGAACTGGTTCGTCGGCGGTTTGCTGCCGGTCTTCAGTTGATTGTTGTAATCGGCGATCTGGGTCGGGTTCGTCAGCGTCCCCAGCACATAGCCGAAGCCATTGGTTGTGGGCAAATTGTTCTGCTTGAGATACGCCGGGTCCGACGAGCGGATAAACGCCACCAGATAGGCGATATCGTCATCGGTGAGCGAGCCGCCGAAGCGATTACTCCACGAGGGCATTGCCAGCACCGTTGGATTCGCAGGGTCGGCCGGGATGCCAGCCGAGATGATGCGGGTAATGTCGTCGTTGGTAAACTTGTTCAGATCGGGATTGTTATTGAGCTTTGGCCCGGCGATGCCCTGCCCCTGGAAGCCGTGGCAGGTCGCGCAATACTGGCCAAAGAGCGCCGCGCCGCGCTGGAGCGATTGATCGTAGAGGGCGGCGGTACGGTCGGCCCGCGCCTGTTGCTGGTTCACCATGAGCAGAGGGATAATCAGGCCGACTCCCAGTGTGAGGATGAGTGCCGCGTAGCCGCTGCGTGTAATGGCGCTGCCACGCGAGTAGAAGATGTAGAGCAGGACCGGCACGATCACACAGATGGCCGCCAGCCCAAAGGCCAGCCGCCCTTCGAGCACCCCCGTTAAGCCCAGCAGCGCGAAGAGTATCGCCAGCGCGACCCCAATCGCTATGGCGAACAGCCCCGGATTACGACTAGTCTGCATCTAGAGTGACCTCATGTCTAGGCGTCTGACGACTCTTCGACAACGCTATGACGACTTTTCAGAGAACTACTGCGCCGAACAGACCGGCACATAGGGCAGCCGCAGCACGCGCGTCCCCACATCGGGGCGTTCGACATGCTGATTCAGCTTGCCAGTGTCCACAGTGACGTTGCCGCTGCTATCGAATGTCATGGTAAAACGGTCCAGACTGCGCGGCGCCGGGCCATCGATATATTCGCCGTCGATGTTGTAGTGGGAGCCGTGGCACGGGCATTTGAAGCTGTTGCAGTCGTCGCGGAATGGCACCTTGCAGCCCAGATGTACGCAGACCTGATAGAGCGCCAGCCAGAAGGTGTCGCCATCTTTGAGCCAGTCCTGCGCCTCCATCGAATTGTCCAGCGCGACGCCTGACTGGAGGAACTGGGTGGTGCCGCCAGACTTGAGGTGCATAATATAGGACTTCGCGCTCGACTCGTAGAACATGCCCTTCTGATCGAGCAACATCTCCTTCTGCTCGGCGGGGATATAGATCGCCTTGTTCCTGAGCGTGATCGGCGCGCCAAACTGCCCCTCTAGGTTGGGGTAAAGCATCATCAGCGAGCCGAGACCGGCCATGGCGCCGACGATGCCAAGGCTCACGCCGGTGGCGCGCCGCAGCATCTGGCGCCGACTGATGCCGCGCTTGGCGACCTGCGCCGCCTCAGCGCCCCCGCCGGTCAGCACCTCGTATTCCTGTGGTGTCCGTGTCGTATCATCGTACCTTGTGCTCATCGCGATATCCTCAGTCTCGTAGCGCCGACTCGCACGCGCGCCCGGATCAGGTGAACTAGTGGCTTAGAGGTCAAAGAAGACACCCTGCCACGGCCAGATCCACTGCCAACCAGAACCGCGGAAGAAACTGCCGGCGAGTGTCACGACGGCAAAGAAGACCGCGAAAATCGTAAAGAGCGCAATGGAGAGCTTGCGATCCTCGAAGGCGCGGCTGGGGTTGCGATCAACATAGGGCAGGATGGCTAGCCCCACCAGCACAAAGCCTGGAATCAGCACGCCTGCCACCGTCGGCGGGAAGTAGTGCAGAATCTCTTGCAGGCCCAGGAAGTACCACGGCGCCTTCGCCGGATTTGGCGTCAGGTTCGGGTCCGCGTGCTCGCGGAGCGGCGCGTTGATGGCAATGGAGGTGAGCGTCAGCACCATCGTCATGATCAGGGCTGCGAGGAATTCGCGCACCAGCAGATGCGGCCAGACGAAGACCGAATCTTCGAGCTGCTTCTCAACCCGGGTGACTGCCTCCTGCTTGACCACGGCCAGTGTGCGATACCGCTTCTGCGTCGCTCCGGCTGCCCCATTCCCATTTGCGCCATTCTCGGTGCGAGTCGGGCGTGGCTCGGTTGTTGCCATCGGTTTCTCCTTCAGCATGCGCCGCCTGACCCTGTGTGGGGCAGACGGCTCCGGGCTGATACGCGACTAGTTGAGTGAACCCGCGTGTGTCGGCTGCGCGACTCCGGCCTGCTCGGCGCGCGCTGCCTCGATCTCTCGCCTCGAGGGCGGCGGCGGGCCAGCTTCTCCACCGTCTTTGCGAATGCGCCAGAAGTGGACGGCCATCAGGATCGCGCCGACAAGCGGCAGGCCAATCACGTGCAATGTATAGAAGCGAATGAGCGTCGGCTGACCAACACCCACCGGCTGGCCGGTCAGGATGTTGTGGGCCTGCGCGCCGAGCAACGGCGCGTAGCTGGCCATGTTCGAGCCAACGGTGATCGCCCAGTACCCAATCTGGTCCCAGGGCAGCAGGTAGCCAGTGAAGCTGAGCAGCAGAGTCGTCAGGAAGAGCACCACACCGATGACCCAGTTGAACTCGCGCGGCGGCTTATAGGCGCCGTGGTAAAACACGCGAATCATGTGCAGCGTGACCGTGACCACCATCAGGTGGGCCGCCCAGCGATGCATGTTGCGCACCAGCTGGCCAAACATAATCGCGCTGTTGATCTGCTGGATGTCGGAGTAGGCGACACTCTGCTCGGGGACGAAATAGAACATCAGGAAGACGCCCGTAATCGTCAGCACCAGGAACAGGAAGAACGAGAGACCGCCGAGACACCAGGTGTAGGTGACCTTCATCGCCTTGCGGCTGACCTTGACGGGATGCAGGTGGAGGAAGACATTCCCCATCATCACCAGTGACTGATTGAGGGGCGTATCTGGATAACCGTGCCGGAAGATTGACCGCCAGATCTGGCTCTCCGTGACGGAGTTCCAAACCCGATCCAGCAGACCCCGATTCATTGTGCTCACACTGCCTCCTCACGGTCGCGCCAGCGCGCGGGTTCAGGATGAAGTAGCTGGGCCGAACCGGAAAGGCTCGACAGAGCTTCCCACTCAGCCGGGTGACGATAACGAAATACCTGTGACGATTGCAATACTGCGCGCTATTTTAGTCCGACTTGGACGAGCGTGCCATGCCAACGCCCAAAGATACCAGCCAGCTAACGGCTGATATCCAGCAATGCTGGAAAGGCACAGGCTATCATACCAGTTTCGCCGGGCGCGTGCAACGCCTGACTCGCTCTCCGCCAATCAGCCGATTCGCGTGATGCTATTACTGTTCAAAACGAACGGCAACCGCGCGAGGATGCGGCGCGGAGAAAATCGGAGCGGCAGTCAATGCCCGGTGCGAGCGTGGCGAACCACAATGAGGCAGCCCGCGAACGCATCCGATGGCTGATCTGCTACTGGCATATCTAAAAGTGTACCTGATTCGCCGAGGCAGGGCTATCAGGTATATACCTGATTTTTCTCGGCACACTCGCGGGCAGGTCGCATTCCGCGCGGCTAGCGGTATGATGTGGAGCGGATAGGGCGGCGAGAGGAGAGGTAACCGAGATGGAGAGCGACAATCTCATCGGTCTTGCGCGCGCCGGAACGCCGGATGCGCGCCGCATCGCCGCGCTCTTCGCCCGCGCTTTTCAGGATGATCCGCTGATGCGCTATGCCATCCCCGATGCCCAGCAACGTCGCCGCCTGCTGCCATGGCTGATGAGTCTGAATGTGCGCTACGGCTGCCGCTATGGCGAGGTCTACACGACATCGGAATATACCGGCGCCGCGATCTGGCTCCCGCCGGGTCAGTCTGCATACACGCTCTGGCGGATGTTGCGCGCGGGTATGTTCGCCGCGCCGCTCCGGTTGCCGTGGCTGGTGCTGCGGCGGCTGGCGGCTGTGGAAAGCCGCGCGCAGAGGCTGCACAAACGCTATGCGCCAGGGCCACACTGGTATCTCGCGCAGATTGGCGTCGAGCCAGCGCTCCAGCGCCAGGGGATCGCCTCACACCTGCTGCGGCCAATGCTGGCGCGGGCCGATGCGGCGGGACTGCCCTGCTACCTGGAGACCGAGAATCCGGCGAATATCAGCATCTACCAGCGCTATGGCTTCCGGGTTGTCGCCGAGGATGCCGTGTCCGACGGGCCGCACATCTGGGCGATGCTGTGCTGACCTCACCGGACCTCACCCCCATCCCCTCTCCCACAGGGAGAAGGAAGTCAGACACCTTCCATTGCTGTTCCGAAAGCCACTGGGCGCCATCCCTTCCAATGGAAGAGGTAGGGGTGAGGTATGATACGGAATCCGCCTGGCGCTTGTCGTTCCGAGGCGCCGCGATGGCGGATTGGTTACCTTTCACTGCGCCTCCGCATGGCTCCACGAGGGTATGCAGCTATCCTCTCCTAAAGAAGATTCATGAGTCGGGCCACAAGATATGTTACGAGCGCTGCAAACAGTGTCATCGTCACCAAGCCTGCTGCGATTATGAGCAGCTCCGGAAGCGGCGCGTTGTCCCTGATTCCCACTACTGCAACGACGAGCGCCTCAAGAATTAACCAGCCGAGCAGAGCGAAACGGAGGAACCGAATGTCTTGTGCCTTGCGATTCATTGTTCGCGCTCTCTGTTGTTGTGATCACCCCTTCCCAACTGGGAAGAGGTGATGGAGTAAGGCCAAGGCAGCAAATAACAATAATCCAAGCGGATTCAGTATGCCACACAGGCTACGGTCTCAGCCTGGTCAGGTCGCGCGGGAAGAGCGTTGTCAGCTTGACCGAGGGCAGCCCGGTCAGCTGCATCAGCAGGCGCTCCAGGCCGATGGCGAAGCCACCGTGCGGCGGCATGCCATAGCGGAACGCCTCCAGATAATCGCGAAATGGTTCGGGAGAGATGCCGCGCTCGGCCAGCGCCGCCAGATAGTCCGCATAGCGATGCAGCCGCTGGCCGCCGGTCATCAACTCCGTTCCACGGAAGAGCAGGTCCGCTGAGTTGGAGTATTCCGGGCGCGCGGGG
>JAICKD010000869.1 GCA_025928125.1 Ktedonobacterales bacterium | reverse complement strand
TTGTAATGATCTTGGCTTCCATCGAAGTTGCCGGGCGCTGCAGACCGCGAGGCAGCATCGCAAGAGAACTACGCCGCCAGCATGCTTCCGGGCTGATTTAATCCGGCGACTCGCGTGCTTACTGCCCAGATTCCACTGCGAGCCCGACGCGGAAGATGGTCTCCTCGTCAAAGTGGCGCCCCAGGATCTGCACGCCGATCGGCAGGCCGGCGGCGGTGGCTCCGCAGGGAACGCTGATGCCGCAGAGCCCCGCGAGCGAGGCCGCCACCGTATAGATGTCTTCCAGATACATCTTCACCGGGTCATCCGTCTTTTCGCCCAGCTTGAATGCGGGGCTGGGCGTCATCGGCGTGACGATGGCGTCCACGTCGTGGAAGGCGGTGAGGAAGTCGCGCGTGAGCAGCGTGCGCACCTGCTGCGCCTTGCGGTAGTAGGCGTCGTAGTAGCCGGCGGAGAGCGCGTAGGTGCCGAGCAGAATGCGGCGCTTCACCTCCGCGCCGAAACCCTGGTCGCGCGTCTCGCGATACATGGCCGAGAGCGTGTTGGCTCCCTTGGCGCGCAGCCCGTAGCGCACGCCGTCGAAGCGCGAAAGATTAGCGGACGCCTCTGCGGTGGCGATCACGTAATAGGTCGGCACCGCATAGCGCGTGTGCGGCAGGCTGATCTTTTTGATCTCGCAGCCTGCGTTCCGCAGCAGGTCGAGCGTCTTCTCGATGGCGCTGCGGATCTCCGGGTCCAGCCCCTCTCCGAAGTACTCCTCGGGCACGCCGATGCGCAGACCCTGCACGGGCTTTCCGAGCGCGCCGATGTAGTCACCGACGGGGCGGTCCGCCGAGGTGGCGTCCATCGGGTCGTGTCCGGCGATCACACCCAGCATGGTTGCCGCGTCGCGCACATTCAGCGCGAAGGGCCCCACTCGATCGAGCGAGGAGGCGAAGGCGATCAGGCCATAGCGGCTCACGCGTCCATAGGTGGGCAGCACGCCCACTGCGCCGCAGAAGGCCGCGGGCTGGCGGATGGAGCCGCCCGTATCGGTGCCCAGCGAAGCCGTCGCAAAGCCAGCCGCAACCGCTGCGGCTGAGCCGCCGGACGATCCTCCGGGCACGCGATCGAGCGCGCGCGGATTGCGTACCGGCCCGTACGCGGAGTTCTCGTTCGAGGAACCCATGGCGAACTCGTCGCAGTTGAGCTTGCCCAGCAGCACCGCTCCGGCGGATTCCAGCTTCGCGACCGAGGTGGCGTCGTACGGAGGCATGTAGCCCTCAAGAATCCGGGAGCCGGCGGTCGCAGGCGAGCCGACCATGGTCAGCACATCCTTGATGCCGACCGGCACACCGGCCAGTGGAGGCAGCGCCTCGCCGGATTTCGCGAGCGCGTCGATCTTTGCGGCTTGCGCCAGGGCGCGCTCCCGGCTGAGCGCGAGGAAGCTGTGGATGTCCTTGCCGGCGGGGCCGTCGTCCGCGGTGATGCGCGCGTAGTGCTGCTCGGCGATGGATGTCGCGGTGATGCTGCCGTTCGCGAGCCCTGTGCGTACCTCGTCAATCGTCATACTGCTCAAGCGCCT
>JAICKD010000847.1 GCA_025928125.1 Ktedonobacterales bacterium | reverse complement strand
CGGCATGGTGGGGGCGATCCGCGCCGCGCTGGACGAGCACCGCCTCGACCACGTCGCGATTCTCAGCTACGCCGCCAAAGACGCCAGCGGCTTCTATGGCCCGTTCCGCGACGCTGCGGAGAGTCCCCCTGCCTTTGGCGACCGCAGCCAGTATCAGATGGACCCCGCCAACCGGCGCGAGGCGCTGCATGAGGTGGCGCTCGATGTCGCCGAGGGCGCCGACATGCTAATGGTCAAGCCCGCGCTGCCCTACCTGGATGTGCTGAGCGAAGTGCGCCAGACATTCCCGCTGCCGGTCGCGGCGTATCAGGTGAGCGGCGAGTACGCGATGCTCCACGCGGCGGCGGCCAACGGCTGGCTCGATTTGAAACGCTGCGCGCTGGAAAGTCTGGTCAGCATCAAGCGTGCTGGGGCCGATATGATCCTGACCTACTTCGCCAAGGATGCCGCGCGCTGGCTGGATGGGGCCGAACAATGACCCCCGAGAGCCGCTTTCTGCGCGCCTGCCGCCGCGAAGCAACGGACGCGACGCCCATCTGGCTGATGCGCCAGGCGGGGCGCTACATGCCCGCATACCGCCACGTGCGCGAGCATCATCCGCTGCTGACGATCATCAAGACGCCGGAACTGGCCTGCGAAGTGACGCTCCAACCCATCGAGGCGTTCGAACTCGACGCCGCCATCATCTTCGCCGATATCCTGCCGCCGCTCGAAGGGATGGGGCTGCACCTGCGTTTCGCCGAGGGCGAGGGACCTGTCATCGGCAATCCAGTGCGGACGGTGGACGACATAGCGCGGCTGCGGGTGCTCCCGCCGGAGGAGACGCTGCCCTTCACGCTGGACGCGATCAGGCTGGCGCGCGCGCAACTAGACAGCCGCAATATCCCGCTGATTGGCTTCAGCGGCGCGCCGTTCACGCTGGCGGCGTATGCCATCGAGGGTCGCGGCAGCCGCAACTATATGCTCGCGAAGGGGCTGATGATGAGTGAGCCTGTCGCCTGGGATACACTCATGACAAAGCTGAGCGAGGTGGTCGGCGCGTATCTACTGGCCCAGGCACGAGCGGGGGCGCAGGCGTTGCAACTCTTCGATAGCTGGGCAGGCCAGCTTTCGGCCAGCGACTACCGCCAGCACGCGCTGCCCTATACCCAGCACGCCATTGCGATTGCCCGCCAGGCAGGCGTCCCCATCATTCACTTCGCCACCGATACCAGCGGTTACCTGGAGGCGATGCGCGAGACCGGCGCCGATGTCGTCAGCGTCGACTGGCGCGTGGACCTGAGCGCCGCATGGCAGCGACTCGGCGCAAATGTCGCGGTACAGGGCAATCTCGACCCGGTCGCGCTGCTTGCCCCATGGGATGCGCTCAAGCAGCGGACGCAGGCGATTCTCGATCAGGCGGGCGGACACGCTGGTCACATCTTCAATCTGGGCCACGGCATCCTGCCCGAGACGCCGCCCGACAACGTCAAGCGACTGGTGGATTTTGTCCATGAGTACTCAGCACCCGTCCATGCCTGACAAAGATACTCTGCGCGAATTGGAGTCTGGGGAGTCCGCGCAGGCGGACTTCGTGGCGGAGCGTAGCGAAGGCCATTCAGGCGCGGTTTCAACCGCCCGCGCTCCGACGCTCGCCCACGTCGTTATTCTCGGCGGCGGCATCACCGGGCTGAGCGCGGCGTGGCATCTGCAACAGGCGGCG